>JAPKGY010000141.1 GCA_026647385.1 Phycisphaerae bacterium
TCGCTGACGGACAGATCCAAGCCATCTGGGTCTGTCATTGCCTGGAACACATGGAGAATCCACTGGCTGCCCTCCGCGAATGGCGACGGGTTCTCCGACCCGCCGGACTTCTCGCCGTCACCGTCCCACCGTACAAAACCGAAATCGTGGGCCGGCACGTGTTCGCCGGCTGGAACGTCGGCCAACTCATGCTTACCCTCTTGCGCACCGGTTACGAGGTTGCCACCGGAGCGTACGCGGAGATCGAGTACAACGTCTTCGCCCTGGTCCATCGGGACGACAATCCTCCACCGCTCGAGCCAAACGACGAAATCCTCGCCCGCTACGCCGACCGCTTTCCCCCTTCCATCGCCGCTGAAATCCGCGCCCACCGGCGCCGGAACCCCTTCGGAGAGACCATCAGTTGTTTCGAAGGCCGAATCAAACGGCTGAACTGGTAGCACGACCGGGACCACCGCCGCTTTTACTCCAGCGCTTCCCACCAAATACCGATAACCCTGCGCGGCCCGGATTGGCGGGCCACGGGGCCGTTAGCATGTAAGTCATTGCTAAACTTGATCTTACACCAGCACAGGGCCCGACGCGAGGGTCTCGCCGGATGTTTCGCGACATCTTCCTGATCTCGATCGACTGCCTGCGGCCGGACAGCCTGGGCTCGTACAACCTGACCCGCCGTCAGACCCCGAACCTGGACGCCATCGCCGCCGACGGCGCGATCTTCACGCAGGCGGTCAGCCATGCCCCGTTCACCACCCCGGCTCTGGGCAGCCTGCTCACCGGACGGTATCCCAACCACACGGGGATTCGGCTCCTGCTGGGTCAGCTCTGCGATGCCCAGATCCCGACTCTGGCCGAATTCGCCGGCCGGGCGGGCTATCTCACCGCCGGGTTCCCCCCGAGCTTCATTCTGAATTCCGAAACCGGCCTCGCTCGGGGCTTCGACTACTACCGCGATATCCACGAGGGGATCGATACCGGCCGAGGCGGTTGCTGGCAGACCGGAGACCGGCTCAACGAGGCCCTCGACGCGTTTCTCGCCCACGCCGGCCGGCGGCGCGTCTTCTGCTGGCTGCACTACTTCGATCTCCACGATTACCATCTCGACAAGACCGTCCCCATCGAGACCAGCTACGCCCGCGACCTGCGCGAACGCATCGACCGCGATTGCATGGGCGGCCTGATCGAGGTCCTCAGACGCCACGACCGGCTCGACCGCGCCGGCCTCATCGTGACCGCGGACCACGGCGAGGACCTCTTCCAGCACGGCCATCGCGGCCATGGTCACCACCTGTACGACAGTGTACTCCGAGTACCTCTTATTTGGAATCTACGGATACCCGACCAGGCCCGGCGTCATTTCGATCAGCAGGTGCGACACGTCGACATCATGCCCACCCTGCTGGAGATCTGGGGCTTCGCGCGGGAGACCTGGCCGACGGGCCTCGACGGGCGATCCCTGGTGCCGTTGCTCCGGGGCGACGCGATCCCCGAGCGCGACGAACCCGACCGGGAGACCTGCTCGTACGCCGAAGCCTCCCCGCGACAACTCTTCGAAGGCGACATCCGATCCTACCGGAGCTTCGCGGGACCGGAGCAGCTTTCGCTCCGAACCGACGGCTTCAAATTCATCCGTTACGACGACGGACGACGCGAACTCTACGACCTTCGCGCCGATCCGCTCGAAATGACCAACATCGCCGATGCCCGGCGGGAATGGAACGAACGATTCAATCGAACGCTGGCGGAAATAACCGCCAACGAGAACGATCGGTTCCGCCAGATCGACTTCAACCAGGGCGACGAAGAAAAGATCATGTCCCGCCTGCGGGAACTGGGTTATGTCGCTTAGAGGGCGCGTAAAAAGGGGTTATGGGTGGTGCGGACATCTCTCCGCAGGTGAGTCGCCGCGGCAACCGGGCTGCCCCCATGCCTCATCAGAGGGGCCGGCTCAGAAAGCAGGCTGGAAGTGCGCCACGGCCAGACCTCGCTTCACCGAACCTGGACCACAAGGGCGAACCGGGCTTCTCACACGCCCTCTGCGAGTCCTCTGGTCCGCCTGGTCGAACGACCCGTTCACCGAAACGATCGAGCGGCAGTTGGCCCGCGCCCTCGCGGAAGCCGGCGGTACGCTCCTGCGGATCACGGAAGGCCGCCGGCCCGACGATACGTCGATCCCGACCATCGACTTGCAGGATGCCTGCCTCGTCGAAGCCCGTCCGCATCCGGCGAACGCCCCTCCGCCCGGTCTCGACCGAATCGTGACCGAAACGCATGAGTTCCAGCAGATTGAAGGGCTCGATTGCACCCGCGAGGAAGTCGACGCCCGCCTGCGCCGTTGCGCCGACCACGCGGGCCTGATCCTCGATGAGTTTCGCCCGCAGGCCGTGCTGGTGTGGAACGGCCTGCTCAGCCAGCGCGCAGTCATGGCCCTGTCCGCACGGAGCCGAAACCTTCCGGTCTACTACTGCGAACGGGGCATGCTCCCCGGCTCGTGGTACGCCGACCCGGTCGGCATCAACGCAGCCTGCAGCCTGGTCCGCGAACCGCTCGCGCCCGGACTGCGCGAAGCACTCGATCGGCCCCTCGCGCCGACGCAGCGCCGGCAAGTGCTCGAAGCCATCGCCGCCGCTTCGCGCGCCGGGGCTTCCGCCTGGGGCCAGCCCGCCCTTCGCGGGCCCGACGCGTGGCGGAAATCGCTCGGCATTTCGCCGAATGCACGCGTGCTCTTCTTTCCGCTGCAGGTCAGCGCGGACACGAACATGACCCGCTTCTCGCCGCATTTCGCTGACAGCGTGGTCGCCCTCGAAGCGGTCGCCGCAGCTCTGGCGGACCGCAACGACTGGTTCCTGCTGGTCAAGCCGCACCCCAAGGGCAATTATCCGCCGGGGCGCGTCGAACGGATCGCCGCACGCGTCCGCGGGGCCGTCGCCGACGTCAACATGCACGACGCGCTCGCCCTGGCGTCGCTGGTCGTGACCATCAACTCGAACGCCGGCGCCGAAGCCGTCTGGGCGGGTAAACCGGTCCTCCAGCTCGGCCGCGGCATCCTGTCGGACAAACGCATCGTGGCCGACTACACTCCACATCGCCCCCTGTTCGATCAGATCCGCGATGCCGTCGACCTCTGGACTCGCGAACCGGACCGCTTCGATCGCGGTCTGAGTCTCTATCGCTACCTGCGGGAGGAATTCCTCCTGCAGGGCGATTCACTCGACGACGCCCATCGACTCGTACGCCGCCTGACGGCTGCTGCGGCGACGACCGGCACACCGGCCAACGGCGACCCCGCCGTCCTGGCTCGCCGCTTCACGTGGCAGCCCGCCGTCGATCTCCTCGAGCAGATCGCCCGCCGGCCAGCCGTGCGCAAGGTGATCCTGGTCGGATTCGGGCAAAACGGGCTACGGCTTCTCCAGGCCGCCCCGCTGCACCCGACCGGCCGATCGCTTCACTGGACCGTCTGGGACGACAGCGAAACCGCCCGCGATCGGGCCCGGATCCGGGGCTTGCCCCTCGCGGACCCCTTCGCGCGGACCGTCGCCGACGACAGCCTCATCGTCGTTACCCCCCGCGATGCCCAGGCCCTGGGCCGCCGGCTTACCGAACGAGGCTATCAGCCGGGCTCCCGATGGCTCCCTCTGTTCCAACCCGAGGGACAGGCCGACTGAGTCCGGAGGGTTGGACTTTTCGTCTTTTCCCTCCGCCGGCGTTTTCAGTAGAATTGCATCCAGCGGCCGGCGCGTCGCCCGTCATCTCTCGATCCGCGCAGGCCGACCTTGCAAACAGGAGACCCGTCCGATGACCGACACCAGGACCACCCCTCCCATGCGGCTGCCCGAAGTGACCTTGCTGATGCTTCTGATGGCCGGCGTCGCGACGGTCATCTTCGCGGTCCACTGGCCCGTGCTCCACGCCCGGGCCATCTCCTTCGACGACAGCCAGACCTTCCTCCACAACCCCCGGATCCAGAACCCGAGCTGGGAGTCCGTCAGGATGTTCTTTACGGAGGTAACCGGGCCACGCTACGTCGAAGGCTACTACCGCCCGTTAACGCTGACCACGCTCATGCTCGATCGGGCGAACGCCGGCAGCGCGGAGGACTTCCTCCCCTACCATCGGACCAGCCTCACCCTGCACGTCCTGTGTACCGCCCTGCTGATCGTGCTTTGTTATCAGCTTTTCGGCCAACCTCTGGTCGCAGCCATGGTCGGGCTTCTCTTCGGCCTGCACCCGTTGACCGTCGAACCGGTCGCCTGGGTCATGGAACGCAAGACCGTGCTGGCGGCCTGCTTCGCCTTCGCCTGCCTCTGCGCGTACGTGCAATACGCGAACCGCGGGCGCCGAGCCTGGTTCGCCCTCTCCGTGCTCTTCTACCTTCTTTCGCTTCTATCGAAACCGACGGGCACCCCGCTGCCGCTCATGATGCTGCTCATCGACTACTGGCCCATGCGTCGCCTGACCGGCCGGGCGGTCGCCGAGAAGATCCCGTTCTTCGTCCTGGCCGTCGCGTTCGCGGCCCTGACCTACTTCACCGAGCACAAGGTCAACGACCTCACCTGGCCGATCGCCCAGTTCCCCCTGCGCGCGTGCTGGCTGATCATGTTCTATCTGGGCAAAGTCCTGGTTCCCATCAACCTCTCCTCGGTCTACACCCTCCCCACACCGTTGGCGATTACCAATCCGGTCGTCCTGGCGGGGGTCGTTGGGAGCGTCGCTTTGGCGGCCGCCCTGTTCGTTTCGCGGCGGTGGACACCCGCCGTCTGGGTGGGCCTGGTCATTTTCGTGCTCGGGCTGGCCCCGACCCTTGGCCTGGTCCGGTACAGTTGGGTGGCCGCCTCGGACAAGTACGTCTATCTGCCGGCCGTCGGACTCGTGCTCATCCTGGCCTGGCTGCTGAACCGTCTCTGGGCTCCGGGGCAGGCGCCGGCCTCGCGTCGCACGCTGACGGTCGTCCTGGTTCTGGCGGCCGCCTGCTCGATGGCGGTCGGGACCCGGCGATACATCTCGCAATGGGAGACGTCGGAGAAACTCCATCAATACATGCTGAAGCTCGCCCCCGACTCGCCCCAGGCCCACTATGAGGTCGCCGGCGACCTGCGCATGCAGGCCCTACGCGACGCCGCCCAACCAGACCAGACCCTCCTCGACAAGGCCATCGCGCACTACGAGAAAGCCGCCGAACTATCAGACAATTTCGCGGGCCCGCACTACGGGATGGCCTGGATCCTCTCGATCCGCGGAAAAACCGATGAAGCCATCCAACAGTACGAACTCGCCCTGGCCAAGAACCCCAAATACATGAAGGCCTATGTCGGCCTCGCCCAGGCGTATCTCCTGAAGAATCAACTCGACAAGGCCGTTGAGACGACTCGCCGGGCGATTACCATTCTGCCGGACACGCCGTCGGCATACCAGATCCTCGCCGCCGTCCTCATTCGCCAGGGCAGGCCGGACGAGGCCGTGGACACGCTACGCAAGGCGGTCGCAGCCGTTCCCGATGACCTTGAACTCATGGTCAATCTCGGCGACGCGCTCAACCGGGCCGGCCGACGCGATGAAGCCGTCGACCGCTACAAGCAAACCCTCGCCAGGAAGCCCGATTACGCTCTTGCCCACTATTGTCTGGCGAGCATCTTCTCCGCCGATGGACGAACAGAGGAGGCCATCTCCCATTACGGGCAGGCCCTGCGGATTCAACCGAAGAACATCGCGATCATGAACGACCTCGCCTGGGTATTGGCCACGCACAAAATCGCTCCGGCTCCGGACACGCCCAGCGCCGTCACCCTGGCGGAAACCGTCTGCGAGCGCACCCAGCGCCGCGAACCCGCGTTCCTCGACACCCTGGCGGCCGCCTACGCCCGCGCGGGACGATACCCGGACGCCGAGCGCGTCGCCCAGGAAGCGATCGACCTGGCGACGGCCATACGAAACTACCGGATGGTCCGGGCTATCGACGCGCGACTGCACCTCTACCGCTCGGGCCAGCCGTACGAGGAAAAGCCCTCCACGGCTCCGGCCGATTCGTCGCCGGCCTCTCCGGCGCCCGCGATCGCGCCGCCCGCCTGGTAGCCGGTGCCGGTTTCGGTGCGAGAGTTTGGCTGTGGTGCGGCCGGTTTGGCTGCACCTCAAGGACCGGGCCAAACCGGCTGACCGGAAACGATGCAAGACAAAAAGACGTCGATTACTCCAAACACTTCTTCACGAAGGCCAACAGCCGCGGAACCAGGGCGTCGTACGTGAACAGCTCCCGCACCTGCGCCCGCATCCGGGCCGTGACGGCCTCGCGTTCGTCGGGATGGCTCAGGAAGTGCTCCGCCCGCTCGGCAAAGGAGGCGGGCCCGTCGAACGTGATCCGATGCAGGTCTTCAAATGCCATTTCGGCACAGTTGAATCGCCGGTCGCCGGGATCCCACGGGTTCTGCTCCAGGAGATACTCCGCGCTGACGTCGAGAAAATCCTGAGTCGGGCGGCCGGTCATCTCGAGCCGGCGAAGTCGCCCTTCGACGAAATCCGCCGGCAATTCGCCGTTCGATATCCGCCGAGGCTCGCGCACCTCGTGCTCGACCAGCCAGCGACGGAAACTCTCGTAGGCCGGCGGCTCGAAATCAAACGGATTCCACCGGATCAGCATGAATCCGCCCGCGCCCACCGTTTCAAGCACCCGCTGGTGCAGGGCCAGACTCGTCCCCATGTGCAGGTTGATCCGGGCATGCCGCGCGATCCGGCCCAGATGATGCCCGTGCTCCGCCACGCCCCTCGCGTAGCGCCCGAACCGCGGATGATTCTCCCAGCCGCGGCCGTAAAGGTGTACCACCCGTCCCGTCAAATCCGCCCAGTCCGCGACCCACGCCAGCGTCGCGTGCCGCAACGTCCGATCCGCCAGCGGCCGAACGTACACGCTCATCAGTCGGTCCCGCACGGCCGAATCCCGAACCACGATGCCCGTCCGCTCCTCCGCCTGCCGAAGCAACCCGTTCAGGTCGTAACCCCCGTTGAACCGGGAACTGCCCATGAGCTCCCGCGTACCGTCAAAGAACGCGTCCATCAGCGCCTGCACGCGGGGATGCCCCGCCCCGGCCCGCAGCCGTGCGTGCAGCGCCTCGGGCGTCTCGCCGTCACCCTGCGCGGAGACGGCAAAGGCGGGCGCAACCAGGAACTCGCCCTCGCCGCCGCCATCGAAATGAGCGGGTTGCAAAACGTCATGTTAATTGCCCTCGCCACCGACGGCGAAGACGGC
>JAPKGY010000142.1 GCA_026647385.1 Phycisphaerae bacterium
TGGACGGCAACCGCGACGCGGCGGCGATGGGACACGGCAAGGATTACGTCTACCCGCACGAGCACGAAGGACATTTCACCCCGCAACAATACCTGCGGCAACGTCAGCTTTTTCCGTGGATGGGTGGTGTTCGCGGCGGCGGCGATCCTGGCGGCTGCACCCGCTCTGGTATCGGGCGAGGCCGGGCCGGGCGGCACGAGTGTTTCGGCGACCGAGTTTCTGATCGTGGTGAAGGCCGGTGCGAATCCGGACCAGGTCAAGCAGTCGCTGATCGATGCGGGTTTTGCCGAGCCACAGGTAATCCCGGGGTTGTCGGCGCGGTATGCAGGCTATGCCTTGCTCAACGTTCCTTCGACGGATGTTGTGACCAAGCAGCGGCTTGCGGCCGTGCCAGGCCTGAAAGTTGTTCGTCCGGTCTATCGTACCCGGAAGCTCCATTACCCGATCCTGCCGAACGGGCAAGTGGTTGTTCGCTTCAAACCGGGGACCCCCTATGCCCAGGTTCAGCAGCTTGCCGCATCCGTGAGCGCGACGATCGACCGGCAGGTCGCGGGTCTCCCGCAGGCCTATGTGCTTAACGTCGACGAGAGCGCCCGCGATACCCAGGTGTGCGCCAGCGCTCTTGCGGCGGACCCGAGTGTCCGGTGGGCGCATCCCAGCGTGCTGTTCAAACTTCAGAAACATCAGGGCATTCCCATCGAGGACGCCCTATATCCGTGGCAGTGGCATCTGAGCAACAACGGGCAATTGCCCGACGCGGTGCCGGGTGCCGACATTGACGTCGAGGATGCGTGGGATGCCACCCTGGGTGCGGGGGCGTTCGTGGCGGTCATCGACGACAGTCTGCAGCGCGAGCATGAGGATCTGGTGGCCAACTATGTCACGGGCTACGACTTTGTGGACCAGGATCCGGATCCGAGCCCCACGTATGGGCCATCGGACTGGATAGGGGATCCGATCGGGGATGCGCACGGAACAGCGGTGAGTGGTTTGATCGCCGCGGCCGCGAACACCATCGGCGTGCGCGGCGTCGCCCCTGAAGCGAGCCTGATCGGGTGTAAGATCGGCCTGGGGATTGCTTACACGAGCGATCAGGACATTGCGGACGCATTTCTCTTTGCCGAGCGGAACGGCGCGATGGTCATCAACAACAGTTGGGGTGGTCCGGGAGGGGCTCTGGAGCCGGTGGTGCCGAGCACCTGGATTCTGCTGCCCAACGTGATCAGTGATACCATCACGGAAGTGGCGACCACCGGTCGGGGTGGGAAAGGTGTGTTGGTCAACTTTTCGGCGGGCAACGACGCGATCGGGATCAGCTTCGGCAACGTTTATGCGGCCATCCCCGACGTGATGGCCGTCGGTGCCACGTTGCGCGACGATACGCTTACCTGCTACAGCAACTTCGGCGCCGAGCAATCGGTGGTTGCGCCGGGCGGAGGCTTCGATGCTCCGCGGGATTTGGGCGGAGGTTTTCCGTCTGATTTCCGCATCACCTGCTATGACTATGATATGGTCACTACCGACAATATGCAGGTCCCCGGGCTGCAGATCGTGGGGAAGTTTTTTGGGATCGTCTATCCCGGCTGGCCAATCCGCGGTTATAACCCGATGATGAAGTTCCTGGATCAACTTGATCCGCTGTTCTGTCCGCCGGGCGATCCCTTCGCCGATCTGGGGTGCCTCGCCTTGGTCCCGGACAACTACGCCCTGGAGGATTTTGAGGACGTCAACTACACCCGGCGATTCAACGGGACGTCGGCGGCCTGCCCGGTGGTTTCGGGTGTGGCTGCTCTGGTGTTCAGCATCAACCCCAGCTTCACCGCGGAACAGGTTCGGGGGATCATCGAGCACACGGCCGACAAACCCGCTCACATCAATGAGTCGTTCGACACCGTTACCGGGCATAGCGAGCGTTACGGCCACGGACGGGTCAACGCTCGCAAGGCGGTGCAGGCGGCGCTGGCCGGCAAGATATGGCCCAAGCCCCCCATCGATCTCGAAAACGTCAGCACGAAGGCGTTGGCCCGGTTTGTCTGGACCAACCCGCCGCTCGATGTCGACAGCGTGCTCGTCGTGCGCGGCGCGATGGGTCGGCTGGAGTGGGCGCCTCAGGAAGGTGTGAACTATACCGTCGGGCAGCAGGTCGCTCCCGGGGTGGTCGTCGTCGCCAACACGTTTGCCGAACGTTTCGAGCAACCCGATCTGCCCGCCGATCAATACGAGTTTGCCTTCTTTGTTCGCTCGGCGGCCAACTTCTACTCATGGGGTGTGCGGGGAAGTTTTGCTTCGGAAGGCCCCGTATCCGTGCCGGAGGCCTCGCTGTCGGCTTCCCCGGCCAGCGGGCGGGCGCCGCTCACAGTCCATTTCGCCGGTGGAGCGATCGACCCCACGGGCACCCGAAACCTCTCCTTTTCCTGGGATTTCGGCGACGGCTCCACCGCCTTTGGTGCGACCGTCGATCACACTTACGTGACCGTCGGGAATTACCTGGTTCGCCTCCGCGTGACGAACACCTTTGGGCAGACGGCTGAGGCGACCACCCGGATCAACGTGTTCTCCGAGTTCAACATTCCACCGCAAGCCACGATCAGCGCCACGCCGAGCAGCGGGCCTTCCCCACTGGTGGTGCGATTTGTCGCCAACGGCAGTGACGCCGACGGGGCGATCGTCAGCTACTTCTGGGATTTCGGGGACGGCAGTACCGCCGGTGGCAGCCAGGTCGAGCACACCTTCATCAACACGGGGGTCTACGGCGTGATGATGACCGCGACGGACAATCTCGGCGCCGTCGCGACCGACGCGGTGCTGATCACGGTCCAGCCCAGCTCGAGCGCCACCGCCGCGCGGACGGAGCCTGAAGGCATCCTGGGCGGCCCGGCCTGCGGCAGCGGCGTGCCCCTGGCGGCCGCGGGGGCCGCGCTGGGGCTACTCGGCCTGATCGGGCTCCGCCGACGCTGAATCGAACGCCGTTTGCAAACGCAATCCAAAGGCCGGCGGCTCTGTGCCGTCGGCCTTCTTGTTAGTGTGGTGGAGATCTATTAAGAGTCAAAGGCCATCTCGTGCGGACCAATCGGATTTGCCGACGCCCGCGGCTCATTGTGGTCGCGGTTGTTTCGTTTACGCGGCCCGTCGATTCGGGTTCATGGCGCGGGCGGGTTGGCGGGATTCTCCGATACCCGGCTGGTGAAGCGGCCGTTGCCCGTTTCCGTCAGGACCGCATCGTCGATGGCCACCTGGTCGGCGGCGGTGATGATTCGACCGGTCTTGTGGTTGCGGGTGATGGTGTAGCCGCGGCGGAGCGTTTTGCGGTAGCTGCTCGCTTCCAGGCGGCTGGCCAAGGCATCCAGCGCCGTCCGTGTCAGGGCCATCCGGTTTCGCAGCGCCTTGGCGAGTCGTCGGTCGATTTCCTCCAGGCCTTGGCGGTGATGGCGGAGCAGCGTTCGCGGTGAGGTGGCGACCAGGCGGACCTCTCTTGCGTGCAAGTCGCGGCGGGCCTCGGTCAGGCGATGTGCGACCGCCTGCCGCAGCCGATCCGCCAGCGTGTTGAGCCGTCGTTCCCGCGTGTGCGCGAGGGTTCGCGGGTGAATGGCTGCCAGCGCGAGTTCGGCTTCGTGCAACGAGTGCCGGGCGCGTCCGACGCGGTCCGCGATGGCGAGCCTCAGCCGGGACGCGGTCTCGTCGAGTCGCTGCTCCTGATGGCGAACGAAGGTGAGCGGATCGCGAAGCCAGGGACTTTGGGCCAGGCGGTCGAGTTGCGCGCGTCTCTGATCGAGCAGGTGACGCAAGTTCCGCCGGAGGTCGGCTTCATTTCCGAGCAGCGTCGCGCGGACCTCCTCGAGCACGGGGACAGCCAACTCGGCGGCGGCGGTGGGGGTGGCGGCCCGCAGGTCCGCGGTGAGGTCGGCGATGGTGACGTCCACCTCGTGCCCGACCGCGCTGATGATGGGGATCTTGCTCGCGAAGATGGCCCGGGCGACCACCTCCTCGTTAAACGCCCAGAGATCCTCGAGCGAGCCGCCGCCTCGCCCGACGATCATCAGATCGACCCCGCCGATCTCTGCCGCCCGCCGATTGATCAACCCGATGGCTTTGGCGATGTCGCCGGCCGCCCCCTCGCCCTGGACCCGCACGGGGTAAAGCGAGATCCGGACGCAGGGGAATCGGCGGGTCAGCGTCCGCAGCATGTCGTGCAGGGCGGCGCCGGTCGGGCTGGTGACCAGGACGATGTGCCGTGGGAAGCGGGGGATCGGCTTCTTGCGGGCCGGGTCGAACAGTCCCTCTCGTTCCAGTCGCTCGCGCAACTGACGGAAGGCGAGTTCGAGGGCGCCGGTGCCTTTGGGCTCGATCTTTTTGATCTGGAACTGGTACTGTCCGCGCGGTTCGTAGACGTCCACGTGCCCTGTTGCGACGACTTCCAGGCCGTCCTTCAGGTCGAACTTGACCGCGGCGGCCGTCGATCGCCACATGACGCAGCGGATCTCCGCGCGATCGTCCTTGAGCGTCAGATACACGTGCCCGCTGGTGTGCCGTGTGAGGTTGCTGATTTCTCCGATGAGGTGAATCGACCCCGGGAGCTGATCGCTCAGCACTCGCTTGATGAGCGAATTAAGCTGACTGACGGTGAACGTTCGCCCGCCGATGTTGGGCCGCGGCACGCTGATGCGATCGGGATCGAAGACGGGTCTTTGCCCGGCCATCAGTCGCCCTCGGTATCCGTCTCGGGGATCAGTCCGCTGGAGCGGTCGATCCGGATGCGTTCGATGAAGTCGGCCTTGCCCGTCGTGGAGTCGACGCTGACGAACACGCCGCACAGGCGAGGGTCGTCCACAGCCACGTCGAACGGTGAGGGCATGCCGGTGATCATGGTGCGCACGACACGGTCCTTGCGCCGCCCGAGCACGGAATCGTAGGGCCCGGTCATGCCCACGTCGGTGATATACGCGGTTCCGCGTGGCAGGATGCACTCGTCGGCCGTGGGTACGTGTGTGTGCGTGCCGAACAGCAGGCTGACGCGCCCGTCGAGGTGCCAGCCCATGGCGATTTTTTCGCTGGTGGCTTCGGCGTGCATGTCGACCACGACGATTTTCACCTCCGGGGGGATCTGTCCGAGCACGCGGTCGACCGCCTTGAAGGGGCAGTCGGTCATCGGCTTCATGAACAGCCGGCCCAGCAGTGAGACGACCGCGACCTTCGGTCCTTTCTGCGTTTCGCAGATCGCGAAGGTGCGACCGACGGCGGCCTGCGGCAGGTTGGCAGGCCGAACCACCCGGTCCGAGGTTTCCAGAACGGAGATCACCTCCGATCGCCGGTAGATGTGGTCGCCGAGGGTGATCAGGTCCACACCGTAGCGGCGCAGCTTGTCGTACAGTTGGGGTGTCAGTCCCGACCCGCCCGCCGCGTTTTCCGCGTTGCAGACCACGCAATGCAGATCGTACTGGCGCATCAGATGCGGCAGGGCGTGTGAGAGCACGAATCGGCCCGGACGGCCGACGAGGTCGCCGACGCACAGAAGATTGATTTGCATCAGACCGACTTTCTAGGCACGGGTTTACAGGGTAGCCGTGCAGTTCTAGTATAGACCCGCCGATGCCGGCCCACAACTGCGGCCGATACTTTCCCAGGAGCGCACCCATGCCGTTTTCCTCGAATGGTGCCCGTCGTCTTACCGTATTCGTCGGCTTGGCTGGCATGCTCGCAGTAACCTCCGCGATCCGGGCGGCCGACCCGCTCAACATCGTTTTTGTGCTGGTTGATGACATGCGATACGACGCCATGAGCTGCGCCGGTCATCCGGTCCTCAAGACTCCCGCCATCGACTCGCTGGCCGCCACCGGCGTTCGGTTCGACAACGGTTTCGTCACCACGTCTCTCTGTTCGCCCAGCCGGGCGACTTTCCTGACCGGGCTGTACGCCCACCGGCACGGCGTTCTCGACAACGTCACCCCCCTGGACCCGTCGACCCCGACGTTTCCCCGCCTGTTACAGCAGGCGGGCTACAAGACCGCCTTCGTCGGCAAATGGCACATGGGCGGCTCATCCGACGAGCCACGGCCGGGATTCGATTACTGGGCCAGCTTCAAGGGGCAGGGACGGTATTACGGCAACGACTTCAACATCGACGGGCGGCACGTCAAACTCGAGGAGTACGCCACCGACTCGATCACTCGCTTGTCTCTCGAATGGCTTAAGGCCCACGCTGGCGGACCCTTCATGCTGTACATGTCGCACAAGGCGGTCCACGGGCTGTACGAGCCCGCCGCGCGGCACAAGGACGCGTACGCCGGCGCGATCATCCCATTGCCGGTTTCGCTGGCTGACACGCCCGACAACTACTACCGCAAGCCGCGCTGGGTGCGCGAGCAGCGTTACAGTTGGCATGGCGTCGACGACATGTACTACAAGGCCATGACCCTCGAGCAGGCAATCCGAGAATACTGGCGGTGCATGCTGGCCGTCGACGAGTCCGTGGCGGCGCTCGTTCGGACGCTCAAGGAGCTCGGCAAGTACGAGAGTACGCTGATCGTCCTGGCCGGCGATAACGGGCACCTGTGGGGCGAGCACGGCCTGATTGACAAACGCTGCATGTACGAGGAGTCCATTCGCATCCCCATGATCGCCTCGTGTCCGAAGCTCTACGGCTCGGACGGCAGGCGGGTCCCGAAGATGGTCCTGAATCTCGATGTGGCTCCGACCTTTCTCGATGCGGCGGGTGCCCCCGTGCCTGAATCCATGCAGGGGCGATCGTTTCTGAGCCTGCCCGATCAACCCGATCGACCCTGGCGGACCGCATTCCTCTACGAGTACTTCTGGGAGGAGGCCTACCCGGAGACCCCGACCTGCCTGGGCGTCCGCACCGATCGGTACAAGTACGTCGAGTACCATGGGGTATGGGACGTTCCCGAGCTCTACGACCTGCAAAAAGACCCGCGCGAGATGCACAACCGCCTGTCGACAAGCCGCCGCAAAAAGGTTTCTCCTGACCCCGGTTACGAGCCGATTTACATGGAACTCCAGGCGGAGCTCTCCCGGCTTCTGAAGGAAAACGGTGCCCGAGAGCTTCCGTGCTGGCGCCCGTAGGGTCCTCGTGAGGTGCGGGCGGGGCCATGCCGGAGGGGGCGAATGTTCGAGGGGCCCCTGTTCGGCCCGGGTGCGTTCGCTGTCGACAAAACGGGCTTTGGGATGTG
>JAPKGY010000143.1 GCA_026647385.1 Phycisphaerae bacterium
CCGCCGTTCAACTCGCTCGCATCCTGGGGTTTGTTCTGCCGATCTCCATGACCTTGACGCTGCCGATCTCGGCTCTGTTTGCCTGCGCGATCGTTTATGGGCGGCTGGCGGCGGACAACGAGTTCGACGCCTGCCGGGCGAGCGGTATCAATATCCAGCGGCTGCTGGCCCCGGCCCTGGGGCTGAGCGTGTTCGCGGCCGTCTTCACTTACACGTTCACCAACCACCTCATTCCGACCTTCGTTGAGAAGCTGGACGATCTCGTTCGCAAAGACATTCAGAAGATTGTGTTCGCCGCCTTGAGCAACCGAGGATACTTGAAGTTCCAGGACTACGTGCTTTACGCCCGGGAGACGCAACTCGACGAAAAGAACCCGGAGGTGAAAACGATTCTGATCAGCCAAGCGGCGTTTCTGGAACTCGAGCAGGAGAGTCTGGCCTACTGTGGGACGGCGGACCGGGCGGAGGTTGATTTCACGCGCGATCCGGTGGATGGCGGGCCTGTCGTCCGGGCGGCTCTTTACGGCATCCGCAGTCTCGATCTGGCCCGGCTTCGGTTCATGGAATTCGAGAAGCAGCCGTTCGACCCGATGCAGCTTCCGCAGAAGATCCGCATTGAAACCAAGTTCATGACCCTGCCGGACTTGCTGAAGTACCATCGCGCGCCGCTGAGCCTGCCCTCGATCCAGGACGATCTCGACAAGCTCGACCGGCTGGTGCGCGAGGCCCAGTTCTACAAGTACGCTTATGAGCGGCTCACGACCGGCGATCGAACGCTCCGTCTGGCGGACGACCACGTCGCATACGAGCTTCGCGCGGAGATCGTCGGGAGCGACCCCGACAGCCTTCGTCCGACGCTCAACAAGGTCACCGTCCAGGAGAAGAGCGCGGACGGGCGGCGCCGCACTTACAAGGCGGACAACTGCCGTTTGAGCGTGTCCACGCGGGCGGGTCTCGGCACCGCCGGCACGGCCGCGATGCTCAGCCTGCGAGACAACGTCAGCATGACGGATGCCTCCTTGCCGTCCGCGCAGAGTGTCGTGCGCACGAAATGGGAGCTCGACAAAGTCGTTCTGTCCGACGACATGCCGGGCCTGCCGCCGCGGGTCGACCGGGCGGCGATCGTCGGCGACCTGAGCGATCCCCGGCTGGTGCACGAGGCTCCGCCGCCGTTGAACCTGGGGACCCGTGTGGAGGACGCGCGCATCGGTGCCCGCAAGAGCATCGTCAAGAGCGCCCTGCAGATCGCCGGGCTGATCCACTCGCGACTGGCTTTCAGCGCGAGCACCCTGGTGATCCTGGTTCTGGCGGCCGCTCTGGGGATCATTTTCCGGGGAGGGCAACTCCTGACGGCGTTCGTGATCAGCTTCCTGCCGGGAATGCTGGTCGTGGTCATGAACATCATGGGGCGACAGTTGACGGAAAACACCGGGACCCATCTCGTGGGGATCGCGATTATCTGGGGCGGGATCGCCCTGCTTCTCGTGGCCGACGTGGTGGTGCTCGCGCGGTTCCTGAGGCGGTGAGTGCGACGGCATGAAAACGCTTGACCGCTATATGCTGCAGAGTTTCCTGGTGAACTACTTCCTCTCCCTGTTCGTCCTGATCAGTCTGTACGTGGTGCTGGACCTGTTCGTCAACCTCGACGAGTTCACGGAGTCCGGCAAGGGCGTCACGACCATCATTTACGAGGTCGGCAATTACTATTTCTACAACCTGCCGCTGTATTTCGCGCAGTTGTCCGGGGTAATCACCGCGTTCGCCGCCTGCGCCACGCTCGCCCGGATGCAGCGGCAGAATGAGGTGGTGGCCGTCCTGTCGTCGGGCACGAGCATGTACCGGCTGGCGGCGCCGATCGTGCTGGCGGGGCTGGGGATGAACGCCCTGCTGATCGCCAATCACGAGATCATCCTGCCGAGCGTCGCCCCGAAGCTCGTCCGCGAGCGGGACGACGTCGAAGGCGCGCGGGTTTATCCGGTCTGGTTTGTCCGCGACGGCGAGAGCCGGCTGGTGAGCGCCCAGCATTTCTCACCCAAGCAACAGACGATCCGGAACCTGATCGTACTCGAGACCTCCACGGACCCTGGCACCCGCGGCCGGCTCACGCGCGTGGTTACCGCCGACAAGGCCTCGTGGGACCCCGGCCGCAAGGGGTGGACTCTCGCCCGGGGCATCCGCGTCAGCGCCAGCGAGAACACCAAGGGCACCCTCTTCGACCAGCATCAGATGAAGCCCGAGCCGGTGGATTTCTACCCCTGTTCGCTCACGCCCGAGGAGATGCAATTGCGGCAGACGGCCCAGTGGGTCGATTACCTGAGCACCCGTCAACTGAACCTGCTGGCCAAGCGCGGGGACGTCGATCGCGGCAAGATCGCCCGGGTCAAGCACGCCCGCTTCACCATGCCGATCGGCAACATGATTCTCATGTTGCTCGGGATGTCGTTTTTCATGCACCGGCTGCCGAGCAGCATCCTCACGCAGGGGGCCAAAGCGCTCGCCACGTGTGCGATTGCGTTCATCGTGAGCTTCATGGGTCAACAGCTCGTCGGGGCGATCGATGTGACCCCGGCATTGCCCGCCTGGCTGCCGATTTTCGTCTTCGGCCCGGTGGCCGTCGTTCTGCTCGACAACGTCAAAACGTGAACGCCGCCTCGCGGCGGTGGAGTCGGGAATGGAGAATCGAGAACCAGGGCATGTGCCTCCGCGCGCGATGAGGTGAGTTGAGCCGCCGAAAGGAGAACGCAGGGAGCCGCGGCGACCCGAAGCCCCCGCGGCGTCCTTTCCCAGGGGAGCAACTGTCTGACGCGCCTCATTTTTCTTTCGTCGCGTTCTCGCGTTCGCCGGCGTCGAACGCCGGCGACGAAGTCGGGTCCCTTCGGATTCCCGCGCGCCATTCTTCATGCATCCGGGTCAGCTTGGAGACGAGATCGGGATGCTCGGCCGCCAGGTTGGTCTTCTCGCCGGGATCATTGACGGTATCCGCCAGGAAGATGTAATCGGGACTGCCGGGTGTCGGCCGGTTCTGCCGGCTGACGTTCATGTCGAGCAGTCCGTTGATGACCAGCTTCCACGGGCCGAAGCGCACGCCGTATTGATGGCTCCATTCGAAGAACAGCGCGTTATGCCCCGGCCTGCTTTTATCCTTGAGCAGCGGCATCCAGCTCACGCCGTCGAGCACGCGATCCTTGGGCAAATCGGCGCCGATGATTTCGGCGATGGTGGGAAGCAGATCCATGCCGATGACGAGTTGCTCGCGGGCCTCGCCGCCGGGCACGGTCCCCGGCCAATACACGATGCCCGGCCCGCGGTGCCCGCCGTCGAACAGGCTGCGCTTGTACTCGCGGTAGGGAGCGTTGCTGCCGCCGCCCTCGCCGCGCAGCGACGCATTCGGCGCGCCGTTATCGCTGGCGAAAAAGACAAACGTCTTGTCGGTCAAGCCGCGTTCCTTGAGTCGGGCCATCACCTGTCCGATGGAATCGTCGATCATCGCGACGCTGGCCGCCCAGAACCGCCGATCGCGCGGCAGGTGCTTGTACATATCGAGAAACCTGGCCTTGGCGACCATCGGATAGTGCGGCTGGTTGTACGAAACGTAGATCAGAAAGGGTTTTTCCGCGTTGTCGTCGATGAACTTCATCGTCTCGCGGGTGATGATATCGCACATGTGGACGCCGTCCTCGAAGATCTCCTCGCGATTGCGGTAAAGGTCGTGGTACCACGGCTCGCTGGCGTAATACATGTGTGAGAACGAGTCGACGCAACTCGCATGGTGGCCGACGAAGAGGTCGAAGCCCTGGGCGTTGGGTTGAGTTTCGTAGGTCGATCCGAGATGCCACTTACCGAATACAGCCGTTGCGTAGCCGTGGGTCTTGGCAACCTCGGCGATGGTGATCTCCTGCCCGGGCATGCCGCCCGCGTCCAGTTCGCTGGGCACGTTTCGGGTCGTCGACATGCCGCAACGCTGCGGCGTTCGGCCGGTGAGTAGCCCTGCCCGCGAGGGAGCGCAGATCGGGCCGGGGGCGTAGTAATTCGTGAACCGTACGCCGCCGGCGGCCAGCCCGTCGATATTCGGCGTCTTGACGTCCGTCGCCCCGTAGCACGCGACGTCCCCGTTGCCCAGGTCGTCGGTATAGAACACGACCACGTTCGCAGGCCGATCCGCGGCAAACGCCGGACCGACCAGAACCGCCAGCAGGAAGAAGCCTGTACGCATGAAAACAACCTCCCTCACAACCAGGCGGTCACGATAACCGTCAACAGGGACCGGGACAACCCATCGATTCACCCACTCCGACCCTTCCCCCCCTCAAAAAAACATGGAACCCGGCGGCCTGGCCGGCGTCAAAAGGGATGCAGTGGGCAACTATCACCTTGACCGGGAGGCTATGCCATGAAACGTACCGCGTGTCCGGCGACTGTAATCATCGCGTTGGTCGCATCCTGCGCCTGGGCCGACGGCCTGATCGTCCCCGTCAGGCCGGAAATCCGCGTCAGCGGTTCCTGGGCGGTCAAGTATCACAAGGTTGAAATCAAGGTCCGCGACCAGGTGGCTGACGTGTCCATCGATCAGGCCTTCGTCAACACCGGCGGGTCGACGATCGAGGTCGAGTACATTTTCCCCTTACCGCCCCAGGCGGCGATCGACGGCCTGACCCTCCTGGTCGACGGCAAGGAATTCACCGGTAAGGTCCTGTCGAAGGAGGAGGCCCGCCGCACGTACGAGTCGATCGTACGCTCCAAGAAGGATCCCGCCTTGCTGGAGTACGTCGACTACGGACTCTACAAGACGTCTGCGTTCCCGCTCAATCCGGGCAAGGACGTCCGCGTCGTCGTTCATTACACCGACGTGTGCAAACGCGACCGGAACGTCATCGAGGTGTTCTACCCGCTGAACACGGAGAAGTTCTCCGCCCGCCCGATCGACGAGGTCGAGGTGAAGGCGGACATCCGGGCCCGCGGGCCGATCTCCGTCGTGTATTCGCCGACCCACGACGTGGACATCAAGAGGCCATCGCCGGAACACGTCGTCGCCACCTATCGGGTCGAGAAACAGACGCCGGCGAGCGACTTCCGACTGATGTATCAGCCGTCGGGTGATCCGGTCGGCGCGACCGTGCTCAGCCATCGGCCGCGCGACGGGGAGGACGGCTACTTCCTGCTGATGGTCAGCCCGACGCCTCAAGCGGAGGATAAGACCATCACGCCCAAAGACCTCGTCCTCGTACTCGATCGTTCCGGCAGCATGTCCGGAGCCAAGATCGATCAAGCCAAGTCCGCACTGCGATACGTCCTCCAGAATCTCAATCCCGACGATCGATTCGGCGTGGTCGTCTACAGCGACGCCGTGGACCCCCTGCACGACGCGCTGGTGCCGAATACGCCGGACAACGTCAAGAAGACCCTGGACACGCTCGACCGCGTCGACGCCCGAGGCGGCACCAATATCTACGATGCCCTCGGGGCGGGACTGCGGTTCTTCAATAACCGGGCATCGAACGGCGAGCGGGCCGCCTACGTGTTGTTCCTGACCGACGGCCTCCCCACGGTCGGCCACACCAGCGAGAGCGACATCCTGAAGAACGCCAAGGAATGCAACACAGCCTCGGCCCGCGTCTTCGCACTCGGGGTCGGCTACGACGTCAACGTTCGCCTGCTCGACCGACTGGTGCGCGAAAACCGGGGCACGAGCGATTACGTCAAACAGAACGAGCCGCTGGAAGCCAAGATCTCCAGCCTGTATGCCAAGCTGATGAACCCGGTCATGACCGACCTGGCCGTCTCGTTCTCCAACGTCAAGACGACGATGACCTATCCGCAGACCGTGCCGGACCTGTTCGACGGCGACCAGATCGTGCTCGCCGGCAGATACGATCGGCCAGGAGCGACGAGCGTCGTCGTCACCGGCAGATACCAGGGCAAAACGCGGACGTTCGAATACTCCGCGAATCTGGCTGACCGGAGCGACAAGTTTTCGTACGCGTTTATCGAGCAGATCTGGGCGGCCCGCCGCATCGGATTTCTGCTGGACGAGATCCAGCTCCGCGGCCGATCCGAAGAGGTCGTGGATGAACTGGTCAGGTTGTCCAAGCAGTACGGTATCATCACGCCGTACACGAGTTTTCTGGCCGACGAGCGGACGATCCTGGACGATCACCTCACCCTGCGTCGCGAAGCAGGCGACAGCGTCCGAGCGCTGACCGAATCAATCAGCGGCGGCGCGGGCCAGATGCACGCCAAGAACCGCGATGCGCTCAATACCCTCCAGTTGGCGGCGCCTGCCGCGGGGCCCGTCCAAATGTACGGGATGTCCACGGTGGCGCAGTACGAGAAAGACGAAACGCAATCCGTCGCCAGCGTCCAGAATCTCGCCAACCGGGCCTTCTACCGCCGAGGCCGGCAGTGGATCGATTCCCGGATAGCCGATCGCGACCTGGAAAAACTCCAGCGCGAAGCCCAAACGGTCCGCCAGTTCAGCGAGGACTACTTCAAACTGGTGGCTGCGAATTCGCCGAGCGACAACCAGATCCTGGCCACCCAGCGCCCCGGCGAGGAACTCCTCGTCGAGTTGCGGGGCACGGTCTACCGCATCGTGCCGGAGTAGGTCAACGTCCGCGCAACAGGCAGCTCAGCGGCGACGGATTGCAACCGGGAAGCGCCTGGTTTTCAGGCTTTCAGGTATCAATCCACTGTCCGCGAGTCATGCTGTGACGCGCCGACCGACGCGCATTCGCCCGCCACGGTCGCCCCGGCGACCCGGGTGGATTTCCGAATACTTCGACTCGCGACTCTGCGCCTACTCGACCGCGGCGCCCAATTCCTTGGCTGTCGCACTCATCCCGTCGATCATCTCGGTCAGCAGGTCGACGGCCTTGGCCGTCTGCCGGTCGGTGGGTTCGGGGACGGGAAGCGATTTTTCCCAGAGCGGGAGGTTTTTGCGGGCCTGGTCCAGGCCGGTGAAATAGGCTTTGAACCATTTGGCGGCGACGGGTTTCTCGGCGATGCCGGTCGGTTTGACCACCTGCTTATGTGCCTATGCCGGCCAAGTGGGCCGGATGGTCCTGAGGTCGCGGGCCTGTAATGTCGACTCCTGCTCCATACGGATCGGTG
>JAPKGY010000144.1 GCA_026647385.1 Phycisphaerae bacterium
CGGCTGTTCCGAAGACGACTGGGATACCTGGGCCAAGTTGACGAAGAAGCTGGGCTCCAGGGTGCAGCTTGTCGGCGACGATCTGTTCGTCACCAACGTAAAACGCCTGTCCGACGGCATCGCCAAGGGCATCGGCAATTCGATCCTGGTCAAGGTCAACCAGATCGGCACGCTGAGCGAGACTCGTCCAGGACGGTGACGTCGGTACGGGTGACCCTGCCGGTCGTGCCGTCGAAGTCCTTGCCCGTGGCGATCCGCCGGCCGCCCAGCTCGACGAGCCGGGACTGGACGCGAGGCCGATCGCCGTTGGCGAGCAGTTCTGCCTCTATATCCCAGTAGGCAGCCGGGACGAAGCGCATTCGCTCGCGTTCGCGTTCGACGATCAGGCGGGTGGCCACGGACTGGACTCGCCCGGCCGACAGCCGCGGCCCGATCTTCCGCCACAACACCGGGGAAACTTCGTAGCCGTACAGCCGGTCGAGGATCCGCCGGGCCTCCTGGGCGTTGACCAGTTGCATGTCGAGCTGCCGGGGGTTGGCCAGGGCGTTCTGGATGGCCGGCTTGGTAATCTCGTCGAAAACCATCCGGTGGATGGGCACCTTCGGGTCGAGCACTTCGCACAGATGCCAGGCGATGGCTTCGCCCTCGCGGTCCTCGTCCGTCGCGAGATACAGGCGGTCGGCCTGGCGGAGCAGTTGTCTCAGTTTGGTGACCTGGCTCTTCTTCTTGGCCGGCACGATGTACAGCGGCTTGAAGCGGTCGTTGACGTTCACTCCGATCCGGGCCCAATCCTCGTCCTTGACGTCGGGGGGGATCTCTGAAGCCGTCGACGGCAGGTCGCGAATGTGTCCGATCGAAGACTCGACGACAAACCCCGGCCCGAGGTACTTGGCGATGGTCTTGGCCTTGGCCGGCGACTCAACAATGACGAGAGCGGGTCCGCCGACGGCTTTCCGTCCGGCGGGTTCTTTCCGAGGGCTGCTCTGCGCAGATCGACTCTCATCGCGGCCGACCGTCGGTCCGGTACCGCGAGTTTTGCGTTCGTCGGGTGGGTTTTTGCTCCCGGCCATGATTCTACCGGTACAAATCCTCGCTTCAGCGCCGCTAAGCGTCGAAATCATAGGCTACGTTCGGCCCCGGGCGTGCCTTTCTTCGATCCCCGATCGCCCGGAGTTCGCGGGTAAACCGCTCGGCACCGGCCCAGGGCTGGCTTGGCCAACCCCGTGGCGCCTGACCGACAGGGGCAACAATCTATCGGCCGACAGGTCGTTTGCCTAGAACCTGGGCTTGCTTTTGGATGTAAGGCATGTATTTTGAGGGGTCTTTGGCCGAGATCGGGCGAGACGTTTTTGAGGGCGGATTACAGCCATGATGAAGTTTTCCGTAAACACACAAAGGAACTCCTGGCCGTCTTTATGGGCCTGCTGCTGTTCGTGTGGCTGGCGGGCGACGCGCTCACGAGCTTGCTGACCGGTCGAGACGTTCAAAGCCCGAACACGGTACGAGGCCGGGCGTTCGGGGAGAGCGTTACCTTCGGGGACATGCAGCGATCGTTCAACGATCTGGAGGTGCTGAGCGCGCTGGGCGTGAACTGGCGGGTGCTCTGGGCGAGCCCGGCCGGGGCGCTGGCGCCGAACGACTACTACCGCTACCAGTTCATCACCGACGTGCGCGATCCGCAAAAGAACCCGCTCACCGAAGTGGAGTGGTACATGCTGGATGCGGAGGCCCGGCACAAGGACATATTCGTTCCGCAGGACACGGTCGACGAATTCAAGGAGCGACTGGGCATCAACCCGACGGTCATCGCCAACGTGCAGAAGCAGCACCCGGTGTCGGTCCGGGAAATCGACCAGGCCATTCGCGCGTTCGTGCGCGTCCTGCGCATGATCTCGGAGGCGACCGAGGGTGTGAAGATCAGCGAGGCGGACGTTCAGAACTACGTGCGCCAGACCCGCGAGAAAGCTCGCGTGGACGTGGTCGTGATCGAGGCCGCCAAGCTGATCGACGAGGCCTATCAGCCGACCGAAGCGGAAATGAAGGAACTGTTCGAGAAGAACAAGGACCGCGATCCGGTCGTGGGAAGCATGAACGAGTTCGGTTATCGGCTGCCGGAGCGCGTTCAGATCGAATACATCCAGGTGAGCCAGGCCGAACTGGCCAAGAGCCAGGCGGTGCGGGAGGAGGAGGCGTTCGACTACTGGACGGAGCACAAGGCTGAGTTCCTGAAACCCGCGACGCAGCCCGCCACCGCGCCGACCACCCAGACCAGGCCGGCCGATCGGCAACCGTACGGCACGTTCACCGAAGCCAAAAGTCACGTGATCGAAAGAATGAGAGCCGAGCGGGCCAGGCAGGAGGCGTTACGCCTGGCGCGCGAGATGATCGCCAAGCTCGCCGGGTCTCGGCTGAAAGCGTCGAGGGCACAGACGACTCAGCCCGGTTCCGAGGAGATACCCGAAAGCGAGAAGAGCAGCGAGTTTTATCCGGAGCTGGTCAAGACGATGAGCGCGCGGTACCCGGGGGTCCTGAAGTACGCACGGACCGAACTGGTGGACGCCGATGGTCTGAGCGCGAATCCCGAGATCGGCCGGGCGAACGCCTTCGCGGGCGAGCGGCGTCCCGTCCCCGTGCGGCGCGTCGCATTCGCGGTTTCCGGGCTGACCCCACCCGACGAAGAGGACGCGGAACTCGCTCGCGTGTACCGCGCCGTGTACGAAACGTGCGTGGAGCCGCTGGTCGACTCGGACGGGAATGCGTACGTGTTCCGAAACGTCCAGGCGTTGCCGAAGCAGGCGCCCGCCTCGTGGCAGGACGTGCAAGACGCGCTGAAGGTCGACGTGCGCAAGCAGCGAGCCTACGCCGAGGCCGAACGGCTAGCCAAAGCCTTGGCCGAACAGGCTGCCAAAACGAGTTTGCGAGCCGCATTCGACGCCGACACCGCCCTGAAAACCAAGCTCGGCGAGGACGCCTACAAGACGCCCGCGCCGTTTGCCCGCAAGATGGCTTGGCAGATGGAGATGTTCTCCGGACAGATCTCCGGCATCGGCGGCGGGGAGAAGGCGGTGGACCTGTGCTTCGATCTGGCCGGCAAGTCCGCCCAAGCCGACCGCGTGCGGGCGTCGGACCTCGACGGACGCGGATGGATGGTCATCGAGGGAAGGGAAATCCTTCCAATAAATTCCAAAGAGTACGAGGATCAGCGAGGCCTGGCCGTAGCCGTGCTGACCGCCAAGCGCCAGGTGGAATTCCTCAAGGACTGGTTCTCCCCCGAACGGATCAAGGACCGCGTGGGCTGGGTCGACGCGGAATCCGAAACCCAGGCGGAGGGGCAAGAGGGCTCGACGACGCAACCCGCGGAGAAGACGCAGGAATCCTGAGCCCGGGGCCAACCCGATCGGGTCCTGGACGAGCGTTTTTTCTCGACCAGGGGAATCGCTCCCCTTCGGGTCGCGGCTAAACAATGGGGGAGATGCTCGGGAAACACCGCCCCGGTTCTTCGCGAAAAAACCCATGTTCTTCGCGAAAAAACCTGCGTTCTACGGGAAATAACCCGCGTTCTTCGCGAAATAACCCACGTTCTTTGCGAAAGGATCCACGCCGTTCGCGAAAAACTCGGTTTTCCTGCAAAAACCATCGATCAGTTTTTTTAGAAAAAAACATGTCTCGCATTTGACTCGGGCTGACTATGTGCTATACTGTGCTATGTCTACTAGTACAGTAGTGAGGTTTCCGTGGCCCTTGAATTGAGAATCACGCCCGGCGCGGCCAGCCCGATTTTTCGCCAGATCGTCGATCAGGTTCGGCGAGCGGTGGCGAGCGGTGCCCACAGGCCGGGAGACCCGTTGCCCAGCATTCGGGTGCTGGCCGAGCAGCTTGTCGTCAACCCCAACACGGTGGCGAAGGCATACGGAGAACTCGTTCGCGATGGGCTGATCGAGTCGCGTCAGGGGCGGGGGTATTTTGTCGCGGATTGCCGGCAGGTGTACTCGGATGCGGAGCGGCGGCGCCGATTGGAGGAGGCGATGCGGTCGTTTCTCAGCGAGGCGCTGGTGCTGAATTACTCGCCGAGCGAGATTCGGGAAGCGGTGGATCGGGAACTCGGGCGGATTCGGCCGGACGATTCGGAGAAAGAAGGCGGTCATGACTGAGGCGGTGATCGAAACCCGCGGACTGACCCGGTACTTCGGGGTGAAGTGCGCGGTTGACGGTTTGAACCTGGCTGTTCCGCGCGGGTGCGTGTTCGGCTTTCTGGGGCGTAACGGATCGGGCAAGACGACGACGATCCGGATGCTCCTGGGGCTGCTGGACCCGACCCGGGGATCTTGCCGAGTATTGGGCCACGACAGCGCGAATTTGCCGCCGGGAGTTCGCGCCCGGATCGGCTATCTGGCGGAAGGGCATCACGTTTACGGGTGGATGCGCGTCGCGGAATGCGGATGGTTTCAGTCGCGGTTCTTCGATCGCTGGAACCACGAGGTGTTCAACTCGGTGATCGATTATTTCCGTCTGAATCCACGAGCCAAGGCGGGGAGTCTGTCGCGCGGGGAGCGAGCGGGTTTGTGCCTGGCGCTGACGCTGGCCCCGGAGCCGGAGTTGCTGATCCTGGACGATCCGGCGTTGGGGCTGGACCCGGTGGCCCGGCGAGGGCTTCTGGAGGCGATGGTTCATGTGACGCGGCGGACGGACCGAACGATTCTTTTTTCGTCGCACTTGTTGAGCGACGTCGAGCGGGTGGCGGATCGGATCGCGGTGATCGATTCGGGCCGGCTGCGGGCGTGCTGCGGGCTGGAATACTTCCGGGAGCGGGTTCGGCGGCTGGTGTTGCGATTTCCGGGCAGACCGCCGGAGTTACCCGCGATTGCGGGACTGCTCGAGAGCATCCGCAGCGAGAGGGAGATCGCGGTGACGATCGTGGGCGAAAAGGGTAAGGCGGACGAGGAGTTGGCCCGCGTCGGGGCGGAACGCATCGAGCAGGTGCCGATCGACCTGGAGGAAGCGTTTATCAGCTACGTGGGCAAGCGGGACCGGGTGAGCATCTTGCTTGCGGGTTCGGGAGCGGCGTGATGAGAGCGATTATCTGGAAAGAGATCCGCGAGAACCTGAAGTGGGCGGTGCTGCTGATGCTGGGCGTCGGGGTGTGTCTGGCCTGGGTGCTGTATGAACTGCGGTCTCCGTGGAACGCGTACGTGGCGGCGGCGTTCATCGAGATGTCTCAGGTTGTCACGGCGATCGGTGCGGCGGTGTGCGCGAGCCTGCTGGGTTTGCTGCAGACCGTTCCGGAGTTGTGGCGGGATCAGTGGGCGTTTCTGGTTCATCGGCCGATCTCGCGAACGCGACTGTTTTTCGGGAAGGTTGCGGCGGGCCTCCTGTTGTACGGGATGGCGATGCTGGTGCCATTTTTCGCGGCGGCCGCATGGGCCGCTGCACCAGGCCATCTGGCGGCCCCGTTCGAGTGGCGGTATCTGCTGCCCGGCCTGGCGGATGTGTTCGGGGGTGTGACGTTCTATTTTGCTGGACTGCTCGCGGGGATTCGGCAGGCGCGCTGGTACGGCAGTCGGGCGCTGCCGTTCGTGCTGGCGGTGATATGCGAGATTTGCGTAATCGGGTTCCCACAATTCTGGATGGCTTTGCTGGCGACCGCGATCGGCCTGGCGGTGTTGACAACCGCCGCCTGGGGGAGTTTCATCGCGTCGGGGCAGTATGGTTCTCAGCCGCGAATGGCCAAGGGGGCTCTGGGGATCGTGTTGGCGGTGGGCGTGTCGGGCGTGGGGCTCGTCACGGCGATCCTCGTCGCGGAGGAGGTGGAGGTCCGGACCCTCGACGAGTGGACCGGTTATTTCGTGGACGGCCGGTGCCGCGTCCTGAAGGTAACGTGCGGGCAGTACGATTCGATCATGCGTCAAGTGACCGACCTGGCCGGCAACGCGGTACCGGAGTACGAGGGCAGGCCTTTCGACGATCTCCACCGCAAAGGCCTGCGTTTCTATGCTCTCACCTGGGAGCAGCCGCCCTGGCGTGTGATGAGTTACCGGGAGCATCATCGGTTCGTAACCCCCTTGGGCGGTACGGGAGAGGTATCCTGGTATTTCGTTCCGTCGGAGCGGCTGATCGCCGGATACAATCGCCAGACGCGTATGCGGATCGGGACGATCGGTCCAGACGGGTTCAGCTCGACGAGCGTGCCGTCGTCGCGGGCGCGGTTCCCGGACGAGCAGCCGACCAGGCTGTCCCCGCCGGAGGCCACGTGTCTGGTCTTTCCATCCGGCGCCTACCTCGTCGATCTGCGTGCGCGTCGGGCCCAGCTCATGGGCGAGGGCCAGGTGAAGGAGACCATTCTTGACGGTGCGGTTTTCGAGGCTGACCACGGCGGGCGCCGGGATCAGGTCAAGGGCGTAGGGCTGGTGACCCCGAGCCGGCTTTATCTGTTTGGCGTATCCGATCAGAAGCCTGTCGAGACCCCGCATCACTATCCGCGGGAGGAGTATCCGAACGTCAAGGTAGCAGTCGCCCCCGACGGTGGCTATGCAATCTGGTACTCGCCGGCGCGTTTCGGGCGGACCGACGGATCGCGGAACGAACACCTCGTCCTGGTGTCGGCCGCCGGCGAGGAGGTCGCGCGTTACGATCTCCCGACGATCCGTGCGGAGTTGCCACCGCCGACGTGGCCTCACGCGCTGTGGGCGTCGATCATTCCGATCGGCGGATTGGCCGTGTGGATCTGCGGCGGGTTGCTCTGGACGTGCTACTGGTACGGCGGCGCCGCGGCCGCGGGCGACCTGAGTTACATGCAGCATTTATTCACCGGGCCCGAGGCCCAGTTCACGATTCTTTCCGTGGCGATCCTGCTGGTTGGGGCGGTGATCTGGGCGGCAGTGGTATTCGGTATTGCGCGGCGATACGCGTTCAGCCGAAAGCAGACGTTCGGGTGGACCGTGGGCGGGCTTCTGCTCGGGCCGGTTGGGCTGCTGACGCTGCTGGCTCTGCGGGAGTGGCCTGCAAGGCTTGCGTGTGCGTCGTCCATTTGAATAACGAGCTGTGCAAGGGGCCGGTGCAGCATTTTGACAACGGCGTTCAATCAGTATCTCAACGATGCCGGTGGTA
>JAPKGY010000145.1 GCA_026647385.1 Phycisphaerae bacterium
GTGGATGGACTTAGGCGACGTCATGTTGAAGCGAGGGGATGACGTTGGGGCGCGGGAATGCTACCACCGGGCGGCGACGGTGGATCCGCGGGCCTGGCGCGGCTTGACCAGGCGATGGAATCGGCCCAGCGCACGCTGGCCATCGCTCGAGCCGGAGAATCCGCGGTACCGGAGGGGACGGCTGCGGATGCGGCGGGCGTCGCCCGGCGTGCACAACAGCGTTACCTGGAGGATGCCCGGAGGCTGAACATCGAGTTTTCGCTCGAGCTCCGACGGGATCCCGCGTGGGTGCGGTCGCGGGAGGCGCATCTGACGGAGGCTCTGGACGCGCTGGTCAACAACGCACTCAAGTACACACCGGCCCACGGCCGCGTCCGCGTCGCGGTCGTCCCGGACAACGATCCTCGGTACATAAGGGTTTCGGTGGCCGACTCGGGCGTGGGCATCCCCGAGCAGGACCGCGAGAAGGTCTTTACCCCGTTCTATCGAACGAGCCGGGCAGTCGGTTCGAGTCGCCCCGGAACGGGTCTGGGCCTCTCGTTCGTGAAGTCCACGGTCGAGGCAGCCGGCGGACGCGTATGGGCCCAGACCGGGCCTTTCGGCGGAGCGGAGCTGGTGGTTCAGTTGCCGGTCGCCCGATCTCCCGATGGCACAGCTCAAGGAGAAGTGACCATGACCGCGCCTTTCAAAGTCGTGATCATCGGCGGGGCCGTCGCCGGCCCGAAAGCGGCGGCCAAGATTCTCCGATTGCGGCCCGACGCCGACGTGACTCTGGTCGAGCGCAACCAACTGCTGGCCGGCATCGGTTGCAGCCTCCCCTACTACATGAGCGGCGTGGTGAAGAATCACCAGCAGCTCCTGAGCACGGCGGCGGGCACCGTCCGCGACCTGGTTTTCTTCCAGCACGCCCGAAACGTCCACGTTCTGAATCAGACCGAAGCTCTGGCCATCGACCCGGTGAACAAGACCGTCCGCGTGCGAGACTGCGTCAATAGCGCCGAGAAGGGCCTGGAATACGACAAACTCATTCTGGCGACCGGGTCCGTTCCGACGGCGCCGGCCATCCCCGGCGCGGACCTGAAAAACGTCGTCCACCTGCACGGCCTGATCAACGCCGAGCACATCAAGCAGATGCTCGCCCACGGCGGGGCCCATGACGTGGTCATCGTCGGCGGGGGCATCCTCGGCGTGGAGATCACGGAATGCCTCGTCGATCGCGGTTGCCGGGTGACGATCGTGGAGCGTCAGCGCCAGCTTCTGCGAATCCTCGATTGGGAAATGGCCGCTCTGGTCGAACGATACCTGCTGAGCAAGGGCGTGAAGGTCATGACCTGGTCCGAGGTCCAGGCTTTCAAGGGGGAGGGCAAAGTCGGCAGCGTTCTGACCGAGCGGGGCGAGTTGCCGGCGGACCTGGTCATCATGGCGATCGGGTTCCGGCCGGACGTGCGACTCGCCCAGAGCGCGAGTCTGGTCATCGGTGCGACGGGCGCGATCCGCGTCGACCCGTTCATGCGCACGAATGACCCGGACATCTACGCAGCCGGCGACTGCGTCGAAACAACGCACATGGTCACCGGTCTGCCGACGTACGTACCCTATGGTTCCGTCGCCACCAAGCAGGGCCGGGTGGCCGCGGTGAACGTCTGCGGCGGCGAGGAGCGATTTGCCGGCGTGTTGCACAGCGCCGTCTGCAAGGTCTTCGACTACTGCGTCGCCCGCACGGGCCTGACCGAACAGGCGGCCCTCGAGCAAGGTTTCGACGCCATTTCGGTATTATGCCCGGCGCCGGACCGCGAACATTTCATGCCTAACGCCAAGCTCATCATGCTCAAACTGGTCGTCGATCGGCGGACGCGAAAGCTGATCGGCGCGCAGGCGGTCGGTCCGGGAATGGGCGAGAAGCGGATCGAGCTGGCCATCGTCGCGATCACGGCCGGCATGACCGTCGACCAGATCGCCAACCTCGACCTGTGCTACGCCCCGCCGTACTCGACGGTCATGGACCCTCTGATCACGGCGGCCAACGTCGCGCGGAACAAGCTGGACGGCGATTTCGTTTCCGTCTCGCCGATGCAGGTTCACAAGATGCAGCAGCAGAAGATGGATTTCGTTTTCCTGGACGTGCGGACGCCGGCCGAGCTGGAGCAGGAGCGTCTGCCCGGTTCCACACCGGTCGCCCTGAGCAATCTGAGAAGCCGGCTCGACGAGCTGCCCCGGGACAAGGAGATCGTCGTCTTCTGCCAGACCTCGCTCAGGGCCTACGAAGCTTCTATGATTCTGCGATTGGCCGGTTTCGAGAAGGTCCGCGTCCTGGATGGCGGAGTCGCGATGTGGCCTTACGAGAAAATCCGGTAGGACCGATTCGATGTTTGGGGGCGGATGCCTGGCATGACCGTTCTTCGCACAAGGAAACAGGAGCCGGACGGCACCGGCCTGATCGAACTCGACCCCTGGCTGAAGCCGTACGCCGACGCCTTGCGCTGGCGCTACAACCGGTACCAGGAGACGCTGGAACGACTCTGCGGCGACGCCGGCAGGCTCCTCGATTTCAGCCGGGCTTACGAATACTTCGGCCTCAATCGCGGCGAGTGCGACGGAAAGCCCGGCGTGTGGTATCGCGAATGGGCGCCGGGCGCGGAACGCCTGTCGCTCGTGGGGGACTTCAACGACTGGAACCGCGACGCCAACCTGATGACGCGGGACGAACACGGCATCTGGAGCCTCTTTTTGCCCGACGACGCGTATGCCGAGCGTCTGGTCCACGGCAACCGGGTGAAGGTCCACGTGCGCAGCCATCACATGGAGCCGATGGATCGGGTGCCGGCCTACATCCGCCGCGTGGTGTACGACCCGAGGACATACGACCCGGCCGGCCAATACTGGAACCCGCCGACACCCTACGAATGGAAGCATAAGAGCCCGGACGCGGTGCGGGCACCGCGGATCTACGAGGCCCACGTCGGCATGGCGACGCAGGAGTACCGCGTAGGCACGTTTCGCGAGTTCACCGCCCAGGTCCTGCCGCGCATCGCGCGATCGGGCTACAACTGCGTGCAGTTGATGGCCATCATGGAGCACCCGTATTACGCCTCGTTCGGATACCAGGTGTCCAGCTTCTTCGCGGTATCGTCCCGCTTCGGAACGCCGGAGGATTTCAAGGCGCTCGTCGACGCCGCCCACGGCATGGGCCTGCGGGTGCTGCTCGACCTGATCCACAGTCACGCGGTCAAGAACCTGCACGACGGACTCAATCGCTTCGACGGGACGGACTTCCAGTATTTCCACGCGGGCGCCCGCGGGCAGCATCCGGCCTGGGACTCCTGCCTGTTCGACTACAGCAAGTGGGAAGTCCTGCGCTTCCTGCTGAGCAACGTACACTATTGGCTGGCGGAGTATCACCTCGACGGTTTTCGTTTCGACGGGGTGACCAGCATGATGTATCTGGACCACGGCCTGGGCCGGGACTTCACCTCGTACGACAACTACCTGCGTTTCGGACTGGACACGGACGCGATTACCTACCTTCAACTCGCCAACCAGGTCGCACACACGGCCAATCCGCGGACGATCACCATCGCCGAGGACGTTTCCGGCATGGTCGGCATCGCCCGTCCGATCGATGAAGGCGGGATCGGGTTCGATTACCGACTGGCCATGGGCATCCCCGACTACTGGATCAAGATCCTCAAGGAGCGTCGCGACGAGGACTGGCACCTGGGCGAGATCTATCACACGATGATCAACCGGCGGGTGGGCGAAAGGCACATCGCCTACGCCGAGTGCCACGATCAGGCGCTGGTCGGCGACAAGACGATCGCCTTCCGCCTGATGGACGCGGACATGTACTGGCTGATGAGCAAGGGCAGCGGCACGAACGTGGTAATCGAGCGCGGCATGGCCCTGCACAAGATGATCCGGCTCATCACGTTCGCGCTGGGCGGCGAGGGCTACCTTAACTTCATGGGCAACGAGTTCGGCCACCCGGAGTGGATCGATTTTCCCCGAGAGGGAAACGACTTCTCGTACAAGTACGCCCGCCGGCAGTGGTCACTCGTGGACGATCCGCTGCTGCGATACCGCGATTTGGCGGCCTTCGATCTGGCGATGCAGGACCTCGACGAGATGCACCGCCTGCTGTCCGCCAGTCCGGTCGAACTGCTCCACGTACACGAGGATCGCAAGCTGCTCATCTTCCGCCGCGGGCCGATGGTGTTCGTGTTCAACTTCCACCCGACCCAGTCACAAGCCGATTACCGCTTCGGCCTGCCCGAGCCGCGCAGTTACCGAATGATTCTCAACACCGACGATTTCTGGTTCGGCGGCCACGGCCTGGTGAACCCCGGGCAGACCTATCCCGTCCAGACCGTGCCCGCGGATGACCGCAGGCAGTCGGCGCAGATCTACATCCCCGCGCGCACTGCTCAGGTCCTGCTGCCCTGTTGACTGCTCAGCAGAATCGTTCGCCCTGTTCCTTCCGGATCTTTTCGACGAGGTCTTTGATCTTCTGGGCGTCCTGGCGGCGGCAGATGAGCGTGGCGTCCCCGGAGTGGACGATGACCAGGTCGGACACGCCGATCGTGGCGATCAGGTGATCGTTCTCGCTCACATAGATGTTGCGCCGGCCGCTCAGTGCGACGGCGTTCGGGGCGGCCTTGACGTGCCCGTCGGGCCCGGCATCCATCACGTCGGCCAGCGAGGTCCACGAGCCGACGTCCAGCCATTCGCAGGTCATCTCGACGGTAATGACCCGGTCGGCGCGCTCCATGACCGCGAAGTCGATCGAGACTTTCGGCAACGCCGCGAACCGCTCGCGCACGGCGTCGGCCTGGGCGGGGTCGTCGAAGTTGGCGACGACCGCCCGCAAGCCGGCGTCGATGGCCGGCTGATGTTTGCGGATCTGGTCGATCACGGTCCCGACGCGCCACACGAACATGCCGCTGTTCCAGTAATGCTCGCTGCTGGCGACGTAACGCTCGGCCGTCGGGACGTCGGGCTTCTCCACGAACTGCACGGTCTCATACACGCCTTCTTCCAGGCGAACCCCTCGCTCGATATACCCGTATCCGGTGTGGGGAACGCGCGGTTTGACCCCGAAAGTCACCAGCGCGTCGGGGAACCGTTCCGCCACGTCGTACCCTTTCGCCACCGTCGCGTGGAACGCGTCGCTGGGACGGATGATCTGATCGGCGGTAAAGACGCCCATGACGGCCTCGGCGTCGCAGCGCACCAGCAGATGGGCGGCCAGGCCGATCGCATTCGTCGTGTCGCGGGCACAGGGCTCGGCAATGAAGTTCCCCGCCGGCAGTTCCGGCAACTCGGCCTGCATGGCCGGCACGTACTCGCCCCCGGTGATCACGTGAATGCACTCCGCCGGAAGCAGGCCGCGCAGACGCTCGTACGATTGTCGGAGCAGCGATTGCCCTCCGAACAGCCTCAGCAGTTGCTTGGGCCGGGACTGGCGACTCAAAGGCCAGAGTCGCGTGCCCGCGCCCCCCGCCATGATCACCGCATGCCGCATACCTGCTCCCTTTGGTGTTGATCCTGTCCTTGAAAACGCATCATCCAGTCCATCAGCCCGATGCTACTTCGGCTGAATCTCCTTCGGTGGTTCCTCGTACCCCTTGCGTCCCATGAAGTGGAACGTGAGGACCTTGCCCAGTTCGACGGCCGGCTGATCGTACGGATCGATCCCGTACAGCTTGCCCATGATCGGAATCATCGACTCGTACAGGTAGATAAACTGCCCCACCGTGTGCTCGTTCACCCGCGGGAACCGCACGGTGATGGACGGACGCCGACTGGCCAGCAGTGCCAGCTCGGTCGCGGCCTTCTCCGCGTTAAGCAGCTTGCCGAGCGTCCCTCGCGAACTGCGCCCCAGATACTGCATGGCTTCGATCCCTTCGAATGCCTGTGGAATCTTAGGATCGCAATCGAACGCTTCCACCTCGAGCAGCGTGAAAACCTTGTCATTCGGGCCTTCGCGATAGAGCTGCACCTGCGAGTGCTGGTCGGTCGCTCCCAGGGCCTTGATCGGCGTCGGGCCGACGTTCGCGCCGTCGCTCGGCCGAATCTTACCCAGGCTCTCGGCGTAGAGCTGCCGGTACCAGTCCGCCAGGTCCTTGAGCTGCTGGCTGTACGGCATCATCACGTGCATCGGCTTGCCGCGCTGCTCGTACAGGTAGTGAATGGTGCCGATCCGGGCCGCCGGGTTGGCCGCCGGGTCGGCATCGCTGACCACCTTGTCCATGGCGACGGCCCCGTCGAGCAACGCCTCGATGTCGATGCCGCACATCGCGGCCGACAGCAGACCGACGGCTGACAATACGCTGAAACGACCGCCCACGCCGTCCGGTACGATCAGCGACCGGTATCCCTCCTGGTCGACGATCTTGCGCATGGTCCCCTTGGCGGCGTCGGTCGTCACGACCATCCGCTCGCGGGCCTTCTTCTCTCCCAGCGCGCGAATCATCCGATCGCGGACCAGCAGGAACTGCGCGGAGGTCTCAGCCGTCTCACCCGACTTGCTGATCACGTTGACGAGGGTGCGCGACCAGTTCCGCCCGACGAACGACAGGACCGCCTCGCAGTGTACCGGATCGACGTTATCGAGGACGAACAGCCTCGGCCCGCGCCGCTCGTTCGCGGGCAGCAGATTGTACGTCGACGGGTTCAAGGCCGTCTGCAGGGCGATGTTGCCCAAAGCCGATCCGCCGATCCCGAGCACCACGAGATTGTCCGTCGAGCCGCGGTAATCGTCCGCGATGCCGCGGATCTCGGCCAACTGCGGTCGTTCGTGCGGCAGCTCGCGGAAGCGATGTCTTCCCGCTTTCCGTTCGGCGGCGATCTCCGCCAGAATCGACGCGACCTTCGGCTGCAGCGCTTTCACGTCCGCTTCCGGCAGGGCGTGCCCGCCCAGTCGCCCATCCGCCACGTATCGCGTATCGAGTTCGAGCATCATGTCCACAGCCATCAGAAGTCCACCTCGTCTGATTCAGCCCTTGGCCAGCCAGACGCTCCATTCCAGCGCATCCTGGCGCGCAATCCCTTCCGTAGCGGTCATTCTCGCAATCAGTTCGACAAGCCAAACCGCATTCCTGCTTC
>JAPKGY010000146.1 GCA_026647385.1 Phycisphaerae bacterium
TACAAGACTCCCGACCATCAGTTAGGCGTTGCCGCCCCGCTCAAATGGGCAGATGATGAGGCAGCGCAAACCCCGGCGATGGGTGGCGCCGCAACGTTCACATCAGCAACGTGACCTGCGGCAAGGCGAAACAGGCGGTGCGCATCGTCGGCCTGCCGGAACAGGCCGTCGAGAATGTAACCCTCGAAAACGCGATCGTGTACGCGGATGCCGGCATCACCCTGGCCGACGCCGAGGGAATCAACCTGATCGGATCCGCGATAACCCCGACGCAGGGACCCGTCGTTCAGGTGAAGGACTGCAAGAACGTCCGTATTCGAAAGATGGCCTGCCCGCCGGGGGCGGACCCATTCCTCGACGTACAGGGGGGCGGCACAAACGTGCGCCTGATCGGCTGCGATCTGTCGAAGGCGAAGCAGGCGATCCACGCGGGCCCCGGCACGGATGTTCGGTCGGTCAGCGTGGAACCGGAACCGGCCTGCCAACCGAGGGACTGAGCGGGTGGGAATCGCGGGGATCATCGCTCGTCGCTGTGGCGAGCGCTGAAGCCCGCGGCTCTGTCGCGGGATGTCAGTCCTATGCGTTTCATGAGCCCTTGCGAGCTGTGAGAATCATTTCGACGCGGCGACACGGGGATACACGTCGTAGCGGACGATCTTGCCTTTGTAGCAGAAGGCCGGCGGCTTCAGCAGGTTCGGCGCTCGCGGCGGACGCTTCACCACGACGCGGCCCCGGGTAAAGGTCAGCGCGACGCGGAGGAGCTCGCCGGCATCGAGATCGTCGCCGGCCACGAGTCGGCACAGGCGCATTTCCTTCTTGACCAGGGCGGTCTTGACCTGGTGCGGAAACATCGGATCGATGTAGGTCACGTCCGGCTGATCGCCTTCGCCCAGGTCGGCCAGATAATCGCGGGCGTCACCGCGGACGAGGCGGATTCGCTCCACGAGCGGTCCGACGACGGAATCGCCGGCCGCCCGTTCCAGGCCGTCGGCCAGCAGGGCGGCGATGGCCGGCGAACGCTCCACCGCAGTCACCCGACATCCAAGACAGGCCAATACGAAAGCGTCGCGCCCCAGACCCGCGGTCGCGTCCACAATATGCAACGGCGAGCCCTTGAATCCGACCGCCCGGGCGATGAGCTGGCGGGTGGACGCAAGTTCGCGCAGGCGCCGCCGCATCGCGCCCGCCAGGAAATCCACGTACACCGGCCCAGCCTGTTTCGGACCGACCGGACGCAGCTCGATGCGTTGGGTCGTGACCACAAGCAGTGCGTCGAACGCCTCGGCGTCCGAACCCGTCACCGGCAATCCCAACGCATGGGCCAGCCCAGCCGTCCGCGAACGCAGCCCGGCGGACTCAGATTCAGCGGCAACGCCAACACGTCCCAAGCGAACGACTCCCCATTAATCACTGCCACAACCAGAGGCACCCATCCGAGCGGGCCTCAGCGAGACCGGTCCCACCCGGCGCGCAGGCACCACTACCATCCACAGCTTCTCACCACCACTTCCACGTCCCGCGAACCACCCGGGCCCGGACAATCCGCTCCACGCGCTTCACCACTTCCGCGGCCGATCCGCCCGCCAACAGATCCGTATACGCGGTCAGCAGCGCTCTCACCTGCTCCGGGGATTCGTCGAGCAGTTCGATCCGCACGTCACCGACGCCCGCGCGCTCGAACCGCAGCCACACGTCGGCGGCGGACTGGACCTGGCCGTTGAATACCGTGGTGCGTCCAGCCATATCGACGAATACCGGATGCTCGACGTTCAGACGATCGCGCAACCGGATCTCGTGACGCCGACACGGCTGCCCGCACTCGCGGCAGCTATTCCCGGCGGACAGAACGGCCGCCGCGAGGCAATGAGCCAGGTGGAACATCGGCACATGCGTATGGAACACCGCTTCCAGGGCGACACCGGGCACAGCCGACCGCAGCGCAAGCCATTGATCGGCGTTCAGGTCCAGGCCCGGCGCGATCCGCCCCACGCCCATCCGCGCGAGAAGCCCGACGCTCAACTCGTTTGCGAGGTTGAGCGAATAATCGGCGACCAGCAGCACCCGCGGAGCCCGTTTGTGCAGGACGTGCAGCGAGCCGAGATTCCGCACCAGGACCACATCGGGACGAAGCTCCAGGAGTTGATCCAGGTGGCCGCCCTCGCCGGGCATCAGGATGCGCGGCGCAGCCAGCGCGACGGGTATGCCGGCGGATCGCGCGGTGTCAACCGCCCTGCCGATCGCGGTCATATCGTCGAGGTCGAGGTAGATTGCTCCGCGCGGGCACTCTGCGGAGGCACACCCATCGAGCACGGCCGGCAGTTGGTCTTCGCGACGCACGAGCACGTGAAGCCGCGGCCGTCCGTCGGAAACGGGCTCGACCGGACCGATCACCTCGGCGCGCAACACCACCAGAGCACCGGGGTTCACGACCGCGTGCCGGCTACCCTCGCGCCGACCGGCCAGCAGCGCTTCAACGACCCGGCGGCGAAGATCGTTCAGCACACTCTTGGGCACAAGGACGCCCACGCTCTCAACCGGGCCCTCCGGTCCCGCCAACGAAACCGATCCGAGCATGAACGGTGTGTCGCCGAGACGATTGAGCTGGGAGCGCAAGCCCTCGACCGTCAGCGGATGTTTGATCGCATCCTGAACCGGCTCCGCAATCTCGGCGCAGGCCTCGTGACCGTTTGAATCACGAGCCCGGAGCACCAACCGCCGATCGGCGGAGACCTCAACGGCAAAACGGATCGGCTCGCGTCGAACGACGACGTCGCGGCTGTACGTACTCTCCAGACGCCGCCGGACAGCCGGGTCATCGGTCTTCCATACGACGCTGCCGATTTCGATCGCAGACAGCCGCACGTCGTCGCGACCGAATGTGATCTCGACGCGAGGCCGGGACGGCAGATCCCCGCTTTTCGGAGCACCCGCGGACGCGACGGAGTACACGCGTCCCCCCTGCTCCGGGCGATCGGGTCTGCCGGCATCGAACACGACGCCGTCGCCGGGCTTGATCGGATGGGTCCCGAGGTCCGGTGCGAGTTCGACGATGACTCCTCGCGCCGTACGGCCAACCGCCGTTCCGACGCGCGTGCCGCGGCTCGCGGGAAACCGCCCTTCGACCAGATCGCGAGGGCGGGGCCCGTCCAGGAACCCGTGCGTGAACCCCCGCGAAAAACCCTGGGTCAGATCGTCCCGCTGCCGCCGCGAGCCTCGAAAGGGTCGTCCCTCCATCGCGGCATCGATTGCTTCGCGATAGACCCGCGTGGCGGCCGCCACGTAGTCGGCGTCCTTGAGGCGCCCTTCGATCTTGAAGTTGCGTACGCCGGCAGCCACAAGATCGGCGATGCGATCGTACGCAGCCAGATCCTTGGGGCTCAACGGATAGGCTCTGCCGTCGGGCGAGCGCGGGCGGCCGTCGACGAGAAGTGGATACGGAAGCCGGCACGCCTGCCCGCACTCGCCGCGATTGGCGCTGCGCCCCCATAACGACTCACTCGCAAGGCACTGGCCGCTGAAGGAGATGCACAATGCACCGTGGACGAAGACTTCCAGCTCGACGCGCGTCCGACTGGCGAGCCCGGCCATGTCCGCGATCGACAATTCGCGAGCGAGAATAACCCGCCGAACGCCGAGCGATTCGAGCAGAGCGATGCCCTCCGGCTCGGTCTGCGTCGTCTGCGTGGACGCATGGACCGGCAGCGTGGGACACATCGTGCGGACAAGCCGCACGAGCCCCAGGTCCTGCACGATCACGGCGTCGGCGCCGGCCGTCGCGATGTCAGCCACAAAAGCGGCGGCACGGTCGAGTTCATCGGGAAAGATCAGCGTGTTGAAGGCGACGTAGCCGCGCACGTTGCGCGCGTGCAGGTGGTCCATCAGCCGGGGCAGTTCAGCCCGCGTGAAATTGGCGGCCCGCCGCCGGGCATTGAAGTCCTCCAGGCCAAAGTACACGGCGTCCGCCCCATTGGCGACGGCCGCGCGCATGGCGTCCGCGTCTCCGGCGGGCGCGAGCAGCTCAGGCAACGGCGTTCGTGCTTCAACGGCCATCAGGCACAGCCACCACGAAGGACAACCCGCACATCATACCGCCAGGCTGCACTTTCGCGCACTCGTGGGGCGCACCTCCGCGGCCAGGCGCCCACGCGGGGCGGTGGTGACGGGTCACGAACCACGCCCAGAGGATGTGGTTCGTGACTCGACATTCCCGCCGGCGCGTGCCGCACCTGCATACCGGCGGGCGGACCGTTTCCGATTCCCGAGCATCAAGCGGAAGGCCTCTCCGCGAGCGGCGATCGATCGTCAGCAACCCGGCGGGACGCGCGCACCATTCAGGCAGTTCTCGAACGGCGTACGATCAAACTGATTAACCCGCCCATCGAAGTTCAGGTCCTGCAGGTCGCACCCGTCGAGAATGGGTCCGATGCCGTTGTAGCAGCGCTGCAGCCGGGCGTAGTCGTCCAGATCGACGTCGCCGTCGAGATCGAAGTCCGAACGAATGGTCGGCGAGCCGAGCAGGAAACCGATAACTCGACCCATCACGTCGGTCCGCGCCGCCGGCGAGGAAATCATCTCGAACGGAAACGCCAGCGTCACGGTACGGAAGACCCCGGCGTCGTACTGAACGCCCGCGGTACCGCCCAGCCCGCCTGAATAGCCGAGGATGGCTGTGGCGCCGCCGAGCGCGGAGAGTTGGTCCGGCGCGTCGGCGTCGTATGCGCCGTTGGCGGTGTTGTACGGAATCGTCCGCGGATCGAACGCGGGCGGACTGAAGTCGAACGCACTGATGCCCGCCATGATCCCGCCGGCGGCGATGACGTTATACGTACCGGCGTCGTCGGCGACGTAACCCGCCTTCAGGTAGGTTTCACAGAAGCTCGAGCCGCCGCCCGCGCCGATCAAATCGAACGCGATGTCCGTGCCGCTGACGAACAGGCGACCGCCGCCGAGAAGGTACGTCGCCAGCAGGTTCTGCTCCGTGGAGCTGAACGTGCGCGAACCGGTATGGGTCTGCTCGCCCATCATCCAAATGACACCCTGGTAATTGCCGAGGGCAACGGACCCATTCTCGACCGCCGGGTGCGAGCAGGAGTCGAAGGTCGCGTTGTTTGCCGCCAGCGCTTCCGCATGCTGCACGATGTAGTCGAACGAGTTCGACCGGCGGAGGATCTGCCGTTCGAAGTTGCCTTCGCCGGGCGCGAATTGCACGACGTTCTGCATGCGTGTGAGGCGATCGAAGCCGTTGACGATCAGGAACGCCGGTCGGCCGGATGCCGGCCGCCGGACGGCCATCGTCTCGGATGGCATCGACTCACCGCCGGCGTTGGTGGCCGCCACCCGGATGTACGTCGTCTGGCCGACGGGGATGTCGCTCAACGCGTAGGTCAGGACGTTGCCGACGCTGACTCCCACATCGAAGCCGTAGCCGTTGGTCGAGCGGTAGATCCGGTAACCGGTGGCCGCATGCCCGTTCGGCACGCCGCTCGGCGGAGCCGTCCAGGACACCGAAACCGTACCGTTCAGGTTCGTCACCACCCGCACGTTCTCGGGCGGCTCGGGCAAGTACACCAGCGGAACGGTGCTGCCCGACAGGCCGTGGAGGAACTCGATCACCCCGTGCAGCGACGATCGGGCGACGGCGTTGCGCACCCGGAGGTCGCGCATAAGCGAGGCGTCGCTCAGGTTATCGTGGAAGGCCACCTCGAGGATGGTCGCGTCGAACTCGTTGCCGTTGTTGTCCGAACAGATCGCGCCGTAGGAGGACGTATACGGGTTCGCCCGCCGAAACCAGTTGTACTCGAATTGACCGTCCAGCAGCACCAGGTCGTCCTCGACGGTATCGCCGAGAATCTGGGCGTACTGGTACTGGTTCGTCGTGGGGCCGCCGCACCATGAATCATCCACCAAAGCGACGGTCCCGCGGGCGGTGCCGTTGAACGCGTTGGAGTGGAACTCCAGATAGATGCGCCGCCAGCGGCTGTTGTTGTAGGTCGTGCGGTTCATTTCACGGCCCCACTTGGCGCCGACGCTCACGTTATCGTTCCCATCGCTTGAGCCCGCCACGTCCCAGATCGTCGAGCTGAAACCGACCGCGTTGTTGCCCAGTTCGCTCTCCGCCCAGTAGCGCATGCACTCTTCCTCGCGCGGGAAGCCGCTGATGCCCGCCGATCCGCGCGACACATCACCCATGCCGTTGCCGAACCGAATCGCGTCCGCCACGACCACGCCCGCATCCGGGGAGGCATTGGTGATCTCGACGTAGTTGGACGTGCCGGCCGTCAGGTGGTAGTTCCCCAGCCAGATCCAGCCCTTGCCCACCAGCCGGTGATCGACCACGACCGAACTGGTCCCTCCGCTGTGCTTGATCCGATAGGTCTGGCGGACCCGGTCATCGCCGTCGAGCGTCCAGTAGTAAACGGGATAGAAGTCGGTCGCGGGTATACTCGGCGTGTAACGGGCGGTCGCGCTTTCGACCGTGGACGTGCTCGACCAGCGATAGCGGACCCCGCTCAGCACGACCTTATTCTCGTAATACTGGGTGGCCGTCGTGTTGTTGCTCCAGCTCCCGGTGTAGGTCACGCCGGAATCGTCGTTGTCCAGCACGACCTCGCGCGTCTGGTAGCCGACCGGGCGGAACGGAACCACGGTCGCGCCGGCATTGAACAGGTACGCCACAAACGCGTTCAACTGATCGATGTTGCCGTAATCCTCGATCATGTTCTGCGTGATCCCGCGCTGCAGATACCAGGAACTCGTGCCTGCAGTCCAGCCATGGCCGGCCGTCGCGAACACGGTCACTCCCGAGAGGGCCCCGCTGGGTTGCGTGCCGCTGGGGGTGACGGGACCAGCCAATCCCATCGGCTGGACCCTCGCTTCGCCGGCGTCCGGCATCGGCGAGGAAGGCCCCGGCCCATCCGGCTCGAAGTAGGGCCGATCGGCTGTGATTTCGCCCGCGGAACACTCGGGGGCGGGAGTGAGATCCTCGCGATCCGGGACGACCGACGTCTGGCCGATCGCCGGCCACGCGACGCCCAGGGCAACGACCCACGTCAGCAGCCCGCGTAGTCC
>JAPKGY010000147.1 GCA_026647385.1 Phycisphaerae bacterium
TAACGAGTTCGCCCGCGAGATAAAACCTCGCGGTGACGGTAAAGTGATACTGCTATCCGGGAGGTATGGTCCATCTCGTTTCGGATAACCAGGGATTTCCAAGCTCGCTGCTCATTGCGGGGCGAAGCGGTCCGCTTCGGGGCGTCACCCGCGGAATGGTGCACGGACCCGTCACTGCCGGATGGCCGGCTTGAGGGTCCACGCCTGGAGGCGGGCAACGTCGAGGATCCTGGCGAGGCTCAAGTTGGGCTTGTGGATCGACCAGGTGAAGGGGGTGACCGGTTTTTCAGCGACGTGCCTTTCGGTCAGGACGGCCCGGTTTTTGCCCAGTCTCACGCCCTCTGGCGGGCGGCTGTGATGCTCCGCATAGTGGCACCATGCAGCCGCCAACCCGCCCAGGAAGTCAGCGGGCGCCACGTAATCCGCGCCGATGAAAACCCGCGGCGGTACGCGGTTGTGGGCGCGCAGGTAATCGCGCACATCCACGACGGCATCGCGGAAAGCCTCCCAGGTAATCGTTCTCCCACCCTGCACATCTTGGCCGGGCGGCGAGTCGGGGCCCAGGATGCCTCCAGCCTTCAGCGGGAAGGCGGTCGGCCCGCCTTCGGCCAGGTTGCCCACCGCCGCGGTCAGCAACTCGAACTGATCGGCCGGCGATACGGACCTGCCGTTCATGATCTGAAAGTCCACGCCGGTGGCCCGATCGTCCGCGAGCGTCCTGGCCAGTTGCAGGAGTTCCGGTTCCGTGACGCCTTCGGTGCGGAGGCGATCGGCATAGATGGCGGGCAGCTCGCCGGCGGTGACGAATTGCACGCCGAGCGATCGGATGTGATCGATGTATTCCGCGAATTGGGCGAACGCCCGCTCGGTTTCCTCCGCCGGCCTTTGCGGCGGAGCTTTCCATTGCTCGCGGGGCGGATTGGCCCCGTGGCGAAAATTCGTGGCGTCCCAGAACTGCCGGTGGACCCAGTCGCAGGGGTGATAGCCGATGCTGATCAGGCCGCCGCCTTCGCCGCGGAGACGCTCGACGATTTGCGAGACCTTCGCCTTGGCCGGTTCGAGGGCGGCCGGATCGTGGAGGGCCATGTCCGTGTAGTATTCGCCCATCTCGTAGACGTTCAGCACGTTGGCTGCCCAGAACGGCTTGTCCTGCAATCCGATATGCGTGCCGATTTCCGCGCACACCGGGCCGACGCCGATTTGATCGAGAGCCACGACCGCCTGGCTGGCCCAGGAAGCTCCCGGCTGGCAGTAGCAAGTCAGCGTCTTCAGGCCGAAGACCCGTCGCACGTCGTCGGCTCCTCGCTTCTCGCGGCGAACGAACTCGGCCACGCCGTCCAGCAGGCCGCAATCCGCCAGGTACTCCGAGACGGTGGGATGAACCGAATGGAGGTTGGTGTGATAACCGATGTCATGTTTGCGCAAGGCGGCGATGACGTCGGTTCGCCCGCGCCGCTGGAGGGTGCGGGCTTTCTCGCCCACGACTCGGAAGGTGGCGCGGATTCCTTTTTCCGTGAGCATCTCAGCGAGTCGCCTGGCGGCGTCGTCCGAGGCTGGGAGAAGGTAATCCTCGGTGTCGAACGACAAGAAAACGTCAACCCGAGGCGTTTTTTCGGCTGCCTGCAGGGGACCGGCATTCGTTACCGCCATCCCTGCGGTCGCCGCCGCCAGAAGAACAATCATCCGCAATCGGCCCATGAGTGCACCCCTATTCACCAAGCGACCTCGCCTGGCGTTGTGTGGGCTATATCCTGATGAACGTCCTGTTGCGACGCATATACCAGAGCAGGATCCATAAGGCTGCGAACGCGACAAATGCGTGAAGAAACGCGCCCCACGCGCCGAGCCGCGGATTCAGGCTGCCGACCAGATAATCGGCGACCGTCCTGAAGTTGGCGATTCGCCAGAGCATATAGGCGGTGATGGCGTTGACCCCGATGACGATGAAGGGGAACGCCCACGCCCGCCATTCCAGCACGTCGATCACCAGGTAGAACACCGCCAGGAGCAGGAAGCTCAGACCGCCCGACCACAGCACCATGGGGCTGTTCCACATGTGCTTGTTGATTGGGAACCATTGCCCCCAGATTCCCCCGGCGGCGAGCAGGCCGACGCCGATGGCGATCAGCAACGCGACCTTCCGCCCGCCGGATTGCCGCGAACGAAGCAGATGCCCGCTCATCACGCCGAGCAGCACGGTTGCGGTAAAGCCCAGGCTGGGCAGGATCCAGACGTAGTCGCCGCGGCGGAAATGGCCGAGCAGTTGCTCCTCGAGCCACAGCGCGAGGTTGGCCTTGGGCTCGATCACGACCGCGCCGTGGCCCGGAACCGGCACGAAATTCAGGATCGCCCAGTAGGTCACCAGCAATACCGCGATCGTCGCCGCCTGCCAGGCGGTCCGCAGGTTGAGCATCGCGATGGCGGCCAGCGCGTAGCCGACCGCGATCGCCTGCAGGGTGTTGCTGAACAGGAGAAGCTGGTTCCAGTCGTATTTGCACAAGTTACCCTGATAGATCATGCCGAGAAACCAGAGGATGACGACGCGGCGAGCGATCTTCAGGTAGATCCCCCGCCTGCTTTGGCCCCGTGCGATGCGCTGGCCAAACGAGAACGGCATCGCCGACCCGACCACAAACAGGAACAGCGGCATGATGAGGTCTTCGGCGGAGAATCCGTTCCACGGCTTGTGCTCGAATTGCCGGAGGAGCCACTCGGGAAGCGGATCCACGAAAAGCCTGAGCAAGGCCAGGAACAAGGGCGTTCCGCCGATGATCCAGAACATGTCGAAGCCGCGTAAAGCGTCGACGGACAGGACTCGGCCCGCGCTCGACGTCGTTGTGTCCGTTGGAGTACTCAAGAATGGGACTCTTTTCCGGCGAGAATTCCGACTGGATTGCCCCTCCCGCTCCGACTTTACGTCCGAGACGGCCCGCCCAGTGCCCCGTCCAACGTAGGGGTTAGCCCGGGCTGAGTCAACCCGACCGCCCGCGCGAGCCGTGGAAACAGACCCGTCCGAGCAGCCACGAGAATAACAGGCCCCTCGCGTGCAAGCCCGGCTCTCAATCCGCGTCGTTGGATTCGCGGTGCCGGTGGATGCCGAGCTGAACGTGCTCGTGCGGGAAGAGCAGGTCGAGCGTCCAGTCGATGGCGATCTTGGTCTTGCGGGCCAAGCCGGGCATTTTCATGAGATAGACCGATCTCCACAGAAACCACGCAGGGAATCCAGCCAGCTTCCATCCCTGGATTTTGGCGACGCCCGCGTGATGTCCCAGCGCTGCAAGCGACCCTTTCGTGACGATATCGCAGGGAGACGCGGACCGGCCGGCGAGAACCGCCGCGATGTTTCCGGCCAGCCGGTATGCCTGTTGGACCGCGTGCTGGGCGGTTGGCGGATAAGGTTTGCCTTGAGGATCCGGGATGGCCGCGCAGTCGCCGATCGCCCAGACGTTCGGGTAGCCCCGAACGCGCAGGTCGCGATCGCAGAGGATTTGCCCTCTGGGGCTGGTCGGCAGTCCAAGCCTTCGAGCAAGCGGGTTGGGCTCCACGCCCGCGCACCAGATCAACGTATGCGCTTCGAGCTGTTCGCCGGTGGACAGGGTCACCCTGCCCGGCTGCACTTCGGTGACCGTGGTCCTCAGCCGGATGTCCATCCCCCGTTTGCGCATGTGGTGCATCGTGTATTCGGACAGATCCGGATCGAGGACGCCGGCCAGTCGATCGGCGTGATCGACGACCGTGATCGAGCAATCCCGCGGGTCCAGGTTTCGGTATTCGCGACAGGCGCTCTTGACGAAAGCGTCGAGTTCGCCGGCCACCTCGATTCCGGTGAGGTTGCCTCCGACGACGACAAAATGCAGCAACCCGCGGCGCCGGCGGGGGTCGTCGATCGCGTCAGCCCATTCGAGGAGCCGGATGGCCCGATCGCGCAGAGCGACGGCGTCGCCGAGCGTTTTGAGCTGGTAACCGTTTTCGCGCAGGCCCGGGACGTCAAGCCACCGCGTCACGCTGCCCACGGCCAGTACGAGGTGATCGTAATGGGCCTCCCCGGCGAAATCGCTGCCGGTCAGCCGATAGCGGACGGCTTGCCGTTCGACGTCGATCGCATCCACTTCGCCCATGCGGAAGGTCGCTTGTCGAAGGAAGGAGCGAATCGGCACGACGGCGTGTCGAGGTTCGAGGTTGCCGGTTCCCGCCTCCATGAGCAGCGGATAGAAGGCAAAGTAGTTGTTGCGGTCCAGCAGCAGAATGCTCGCGGAGTCGCGGGGCAAGTGTCGCTCCAGGCTCTGCGCGCAGTAAGCTCCGCCGAATCCGCCGCCGATGATGATGATTCGGGATGGGCCCATCGCTGCCTCTGCGTCCTGCTGGGACGCCGAACCGGCCCGTCCGGGGATGTCTGCGGCCTCCGGCGCGCGCCAGAGGGGACGGTCCTTCCGCCCGGGGTTTATATCGCTTCTCGTCCGCCGTGGCTAATGCCGTTTTCGGTAAGCCAGGCTCGCCCGGCCTTCGTGGTGCAGGCATCTCGCCGAAAACGGCACTCACTCAGGAGCGGAGGGGTCAGCCGAGCGTCTTTGATCCCCCCGACCGCCGCGTTATCTTCGTGGCATGTGTGCCCCCGGTGACGAAAGTGTGAGTTTGCCCGCGGGTGAGCCCTCGGCCGACGTGGCCATCGTCGGCGCCGGGGCCGCGGGTCTGGCTGCCGCCGTTTTCGCCGCTCGACGGATGCCCGGGCGTACGATCGTTCTGCTCGACGGCGCCCGCCGCCCCGGGGCCAAGATTCTGGTCGCCGGCGGCGGTCGATGCAACGTCACGAACCGCTCGGTCACCGCCGACGATTTCAACGGCACCAGTCCGCACGTCATCCGGCGAGTCCTGGCGGCCTGGCCGGTGGAGCAAACCGTCGCTTTCTTCCGGGAGATCGGCGTCGATCTGCACGAGGAGGAGGACGGCAAGCTTTTCCCCGACACCCACCGCGCCCGCACCGTCCTGGACGCCTTACTGGGTGCGGTGGCGGAGTCCGGCGTTCGGCTGCTCGCCGGCCATCGAGTCTCGGCCGTCGAGCGTTGCGGGGACGGTTTCCGGCTGTCAGCCGGCGAGGCGCGCGTGACTGCCCGGTGTGTGCTCCTCGCAACCGGCGGCCTGTCGCTGCCCAAGACCGGCAGCGACGGCAAGGGCTACGAGTTCGCTCGACGGCTGGGCCACTCGCTCGTCGAGCCCGTTCCGGCCCTGGTGCCGCTCATACTGAACGGCGATTTCCATCGCGGTCTGTCGGGCATCGCGCAGGACGTCGAGTTGACGGTGCATGTTGAAGGCAGCCGACCGATCCGTCTGCGCGGCCCGATGTTGTGGACGCATTTCGGGGCGAGCGGCCCGGTCATCCTCAACGCTTCGCGTCACTGGCATCGTGCTCGATTGACTGGCCAGGCTGTTCGGCTGAGCGTGAGCTACCGGCCAGGCGAGGATTTCGCCGCGATCGAACGCCGATGGCTCGAAACGATCAGCGCCAGACCCAAGGTGCTCTTGCACAATGCGCTGGCGGAATGGTTTGCCGATCGATTCGCCCAGGCGATCCTCGCCCGGCTCGGCATCGAAGGCCGCACGCCGCTGGCTCACCTGGCCCGCGAGGATCGCCGCCGCCTGCTGAATGGTCTGCTCGACTGGCCTTTGCCGGTGATCGACAGCCGGGGCTTTGCTCATGCCGAAGTCACCGCCGGCGGCGTGCCCCTGACCGAGATCGAGCCCGCCACGTTCATGTCTCGCAGATGCCCCGGTCTGTTCCTGGCAGGTGAGATCCTCGACGTTGATGGCCGGATCGGCGGGTTCAATTTCCAGTGGGCCTGGTCCAGCGCGTTTGTCGCGGCGGCGGGGATCGCCCGGTGGTTTGAGAGCGGCGCCGGCTAGGCGTATACTCCCGATGGCTTTCCCCTCTTGGCACGGATCGAAGCTCATGTGGCTGCGATTCGAAAGGGATTATTCCAGGAGCAACGTGGATGTCCCGGTTGCGAACAGAACCTTACGGCGAGGGAGCCATGCGATTTGCGAGCATGTTTCCCCGGAAGGTTCTTTTTGGGTTGCGGACCACAAAAAGGCGGTCCGCCTTAGGAAAGTGGGTACTGCTCATGTCGGCGGGCTGGCTGCTCGGCTTCGGCTGCACCGAGGAATCGGACAACCGCAACGACCTGTCGAGCATGCAGACCGCGCGGATCCGCGTGGGGGATACCGTCTTTGAGGTCTGGCTTGCAACCACGGAGGCCGAGCAGACCCGCGGACTCATGCGGACCCCGGAATCCGCATTGGCTCCCATCCCGCCCGATTCCGGTCGCGGACTGCCCGAAGGCGCCCAGCGCGGCATGCTCTTTGTGTTTCCGGACGAGCAACTTCGGGCTTTCTGGATGTCCAACACGATCATTCCGCTCGACATCGCCTACATCCGCGGCGACGGGGTGATCGTCAAGACGTACACCATGGCGCCGCTGGAAACCCGCACCTATCCCTCCGTCGAGCCTGCCCGGTTCGTTCTGGAAACGCGGGCGGGCCTGCTGGCCGACCTGCAAATCAAAGCGGGCGACCAGGTCGAAATCCCCGAGTCGGTTCTCAAGGCTTCCGGCTGATCGGTCGACTCCACTTGGGCGCAGCGGTTGTTTCGTCGTCGAGGCTTCGCCTGCGCATTTCTCGAGCGACGCATCCGGGAGACTGAAACTGTCGCGATTATCGGCTCAGCTCGAAACCGTGGGCACGCAGTGCTTGACCTTGCTGGTCGTTGGTGCTCCCACCGAGGACCCGCCGCCGGCGCTGGCCGAACTCGCCGCGACCCGGAACGTCCGAGTACTACAGGCCGACGGGTGGCGCCAGGCGTGCGACCCGGCCAATCTCGCGCGGGTGGACGCCGTTCTGGTTTACGAGCCGTCCCCCCACGACACCGCCCCGGAGGTCTGGCACCGGCATCTCCAGCTTCTGGCCGACGCCCTGCGTTCGCATCGCCTGACCGGGATCGTGCTTCACTCGGGGCCGACCGAGCCGCCCTCCGGCGGTGATAGTGCTCTGATGTCCGCCTCGGTCGACGC
>JAPKGY010000148.1 GCA_026647385.1 Phycisphaerae bacterium
GGTATCGTTCGAGGCCTTCGCCGAGCACGCGCTCGAACGCCTCGAAGTCTTCATCCGTATGGAATAACCGCATGCGGCCATTCCCACGATTGATCACATGGTAAACCCACCCGCCTTCCATAGCTCTGGCAGGCCGAGGCAGGGCGAAAACACTACCTGAATCACCGAGGCAAGTCAATCATCAGTGATGTCCCGTTTTCTTCGTCCGTTTTCTTCCCAGGGTAGAAGCGGTGCCTGAGTAGCGGCAGCGAGCCAGAATCAGTGACGTCCGGGCGCGCTGGTTCCGTTGTTCTCCGCGGGCCGCTTATCGGGGCGGTGCGGGAGCGATGACGCCCTCGGTCGGGCTGGAGGCGGTGGCGTAGAGTTTTTTGGGGATTCGGCCGGCTTTGAAGGCGAGTCTGCCGGCCTCGATCGCGTGCTTCATGGCGGCGGCCATGGTCAGCGGATCGGCGGCGGAGGCGATCCCGGTGTTCAGGAGGACCCCGTCGCTGCCCAGTTCCATGGCGATGGTGACGTCCGAGGCGGTGCCCACGCCGGCATCGACGATGACCGGGTAATCCGGGTCGTTCTCCTTCAGGTACTCCAGGATGATGCGGATGTTGTTGGGGTTGAGCACGCCCTGACCGCTGCCGATGGGTGATCCTGCCGGCATGACGCTGGTCGCGCCGGCGTCCTTGAGCCGTTTGGCCATGATCGGGTCGTCGGAGGTATAGACGAGGACGTGGAGTCCCTCCTTCACGAGGGTTTGGGTCGCCTCGAGGCTCCCGACGGGATCGGGCAGCAGGGTCCGTTTGTCCGCCAGGACTTCGAGTTTGACCCACTGGGCGCCGGGATTGTCGATGCCTTCGAGCAACTCGCGGCTGAGGCGGGCGGCGCGAACCGCGTCGACGGCGCTGAAGCAGCCGGCGGTGTTGGGCAGGATGGTGTAGCGGGAGGTGTCCAGAGCGTCGAGCAGACTCTGCCGGCGCCGCCCGCCCTCGGGTGTGAGCACGTCGCGGCGGACCGCCACCGTGACCACCTCGGCACCGGAGGCTTCCAGGCAGGCGTTCATCTGGTCGAGGTCGGCGTATTTGCCGGTCCCGACGAAGAGACGGGAACGGAACTCGAAAGGCCCGACGCGGTAGGTATCCTGGTGCATCAACCGCCTCCCACGAGCGTGACGATCTCGATGCGGTCGCCGTCCCGCAGGGCCGTCGTATCGTAAAGACGGCGCGGGACCAGATCCTCGTTGATCTCGACGGCTACGTGCTTCGGATTCAGGCTGAACGACGCGACCAGGGCGGCGAGGGTGGCACCGGCCTCGAAGTCGCGGTTCTCGCCGTTAACGGTGATCTGCATGGTTACGCGTTTCCCGGTCCGTGGCGGTTTCGCTGCCTGCGTAATCGATCGCTCGTCGGGGCGACCCATGCCAGCCTCGCGGAAACTGCTCCGGACGCGGCGTCCTCAACAAGCTGTCCCGGCCGATGCCCGCAAGCCATCCCAGACCTATCTGTGGAGATGAGCTCGGGCACCTGGCGGCAGCGGCGCGATTATAGGAATGGCGTGACAGGGGGTCAACGCGGAGTAGCCGCCGCGGAGCAGGCGAGAAGGCGAGTCGCCGAAGGCGCGATCGGGGCGAGCGTCGGTGTGTTCGCGTCGGGAGGTCGGCAGGGGGAGGCGTGTTGCCAACACATCAAAACCACGAAGCCCCGTGGCCGGGGAGGAGGACTCGGCTACGGGGCTTGGGCATATGGAGAGTGGGTCAGAGCTTATGGAGTCGCACCGGGGGCCTTGGGGGCCTCAGGCGGCCAGATATTCATCCTCCAGAATGCTGCGGAGTTTGGCCAGAGCCTTGTTCTGGATCTGGCGGACACGCTCCTTGGTGACACCGATCATCTCGCCGACCTCCTCGAGGGTCTTGCCTCGTGTTTCGGTCGTCGGGGCATCGAGGGCAAACCGCTCGCGAATGACTGCCCGTTCGACCTCGCTCAGATCCGCGCGGTTCGAGGAAAGGATCGTGCGGATTTCATCGACGCAGGCGTTCTCCATGTCGGTATGCCGCTGCTCGATCGCATCGCCCTTTTCCATTTCCGGGTCGAACTCGGTCGGGAATCGGCAGCGATATCGGCTGGTGCGCATGGCCACTCGGGAGAAGCTCTTGAGGATCGCCCGGCAGGCATAGGTGCTGAACTTGAAGCCGCGGGAGCAGTCGAATTTATCGACGCTGCGGAGCAGGGCGAGGTTGCCCTCGCTGATGAGGTCGCTGTAATCGAGGGCGTTGAGCCGGGTCCGCTTGGCCATGGCGAGCACGAGCGGCATGTTGGCCTGGATGATGTGGGCGCGGGCGGCGATCGCCCGGTGGGCCCATCCCAGGACCTTGTGAACGGTGGAAGCAGCCAAGCGCTTGCCTCGATATCGGGTCATGACGTCGGCCACGCGTTTGCGGGCGTAGTTGTACTGCTGGAAGAGGAGGATTTCCTGGGCGGTCGTCAGCGTCGTCTCGATTCCGCCGTCGCCGTTGGTGCAGTCCATCGCATGGTTCGGCAGCATCTCGCGGGCGCTCTTGCCGAAGAGCAGCCGCTCGCAGGAACCCTTGCGGAAGATGTCGTGCGGGACGAACGTCCATGGTTCCTCGTGGATCCGCTGGAGCAGGGTTCGGTCGCCCTCACCGACCAAGGCGAGATCCGCGTCAAGAGGCGGAGGAACCGCCGCCGGCGCAGCCGCCCAGTCGGCAGCCATCGCGGTCTGTCGGGATGTGCGTAATCTGGACATGGCACTGACTCCCTTCTTGCCAGGCTTCGACGGCCCACGGCGACCCGCCGATCCCCAGTATTCATACGATACGGACCGGGGCCGTGCGCGATCTCCTGCCGGCCGAACCTGCCTGGCACGACATAAACATCAGCGCGGCCCGGAACTAATACGGGTACGCCCGAAAAAAGGTCGTGCGCAATGTTCGCTGTTCGATTGTCGTCGGAGTCACGGAGTGCTGCCGCTTTACCCTCAGCACTCCTCGGGGAGAAGCAGTCGCGGGGAGCAACTGCCACTCGTAGTATAACACAGGACTTGCCTCCAAGCCAAGCTTTGAGCGTCCCAGAATCGCTTTTTTTTCGTGGTGTCCAGTGTCCGCACGCCTTTTCCGGACAGAATGTTTTTTTGTCTGCAAAGAGTTTCTTACTGCGTCGACAGGCGGAAAATCGGGTAAGTACGGGATCCCTCATGGGTGTGTTACCTCTGTCGTCCCACCGTCACATGTGTTCTTTTCGGACCCCACTTTCGGAGCGGCTGTTGTCGCCGGCGGTCCGGGAGGCTCCGTCCGAACGAAGACGCGACAAAAGGGTCCCTGGGGCGCACCGGAAGTGGAATCGGGGCGCGGTTACAGAGGAGGTGGTTTTGTTTTACTCGTGGCGCAAAGCCTCGATGGGGTCCAGACGGGCAGCGGAGGCCGCCGGGTAGATGCCGAAGAACAGGCCGACGGCGACGGCCAGGCCGAAGCTGACGAAGATGGTCCACTCGTGGATGACCGTGGGCCAGCCGACCGAGCGGGTGATGACGCTGGCGCCCGCTGTGCCGGTCAGAATGCCGATGACTCCGCCGACGGTGGTCAGCACGATGGCTTCGATCAGAAACTGGACGGTGATGTGTCGGCGCTTGGCGCCGAGTGCCCGGCGGATCCCGATCTCGCGGGTGCGCTCGGTGACGGTGGCGAGCATGATGTTCATGATCCCGATGCCGCCGACGAGCAGGGAGATCCCGGCGATGGCCCCGAGGGTGATCTGGCGGCGGCGTTTTTCGTTTTCGGCGATCTGGAGGCGTTCGAGCGGCACGTTGACGGAGTAATCCAGCTTGGCGTGTTTCCGGGCGAGGGCGGAGCTGAGCATCTCGGAGACGGGCAGCACGTTTTCCAGTTCGTCGACCTCGACGTAGATGTCGCTGTAGGCGACGCGGGACAGGCTTTCGGTGCCGCTGGAGATTCGGACCTGGAGGTCGCTGTACCTGGCGGCGGCGGTGGAGAAGGGGATGAAGACGTCGGTGTTGAGGTCGCGTTCGCCGATGCCGCGGGCGGGCAGGCCGGCAGTTTCGACCCGCCGCAGGACGCCGACGACCTGGAAGGGGATGACGCTGCGGTAGGCGTTGACGCTGATGATTTTGCCCAGGGGGTCCTCGAAGGCGAACAGCTGCTTGCGGATCTCCTCGCCGATGACGCAGACTTGCGCTCGGTTGTCGTCATCCACGTTGGTGAGGAAACGCCCGGCGCCCAGCCGCACGTGAACGGCGTCGAAAAAAGCCGGGTTCGTCCCGACGACTGAGGCGGGGTAGCTGACGGCTCCGCTACTCACCTCGAAGGCGACCTCCCGCAGGGGGACGGTTCGCCGGATGTGGGGGATGGTCTGGTTGACGAGGTCGAGATCGGCCTGGGTCAGGCCGTATTCGAGCAGTCTGGATTGCCCCTCGGTCACGTCGCTGCCGCCCTGGGGTTTGAGGGATTTGAGGATGATGTTGTGCGTTCCGAGCAGGCGGATCAGGGCCATCTCGGCCTCGGACGCCCCCTCGCCGATGGAGAGCATGCAAATGACCGCTCCGACCCCGCAGATAATGCCCAGGGTGGTCAGGAACGAGCGCAGTTTGTGCAGGCGGATGCTGGTCAGGCCGAGGCGGAAGGTCTCCAGGGTAAATCCGGCAAAGAGCATGGGGCCCCCCGGTTATTGGGACGCGACCGCTTATTCTAACAAGCCGGGCTGGCGAGGTCACCACGGGCAGCGAGCGGCGGGTCTGGTGGGGTCCGTGACCGTTTCGGCGGGCTGTGAAACAGGTTCGCCTAAACGGTCACGGACCCGGCTTGGTGATTCGGGGTCTGGACAGGCTGGGGAGAGCATCGGGCGCGTCCATTGCTGGAAGTTTCTCAAGACCTCTCGGCGAATAGTCGAAAAGTTGAATAAGGACCTGTCCGGCTTGAGACCGCCCGGGCGACGGGTGTTTCCCGCCCGGCTCTCGGTCCCGACAATTCTCAAGGTCCAGAGGGGCACCAGCTTCAGCCATGCTCACACAGACACTCATGTCGCAGATCGTCGACCACGAGGGACCTTTGACGTTCGGTCCGGAGCGCCGGGCACATGCCCGAGTGGGTTACGATTGTCCGGTTCGGTGGGGGATCGAGGGGCAGGAGCGGTTCGGGTGGGCCCGCGACGCCAGCGAGCGGGGGGCGGGTTTTCTGGTTCCCGCCCACGGCGCTCCGCGCGTCGGAGACCGAATCCGCGTCGTGTTCCAACTGGACAACTGCTGGGAGTGGGTGATCGACAAGCAAGCCCAGGTCCGGTACTGCGAGCCGGTCGAGGGCGGCCTGTACCACGTTGGCGTTCAGTTTGCTCCGAGGCCCGGGCGTCTGAACTGAGCCGCGCGCCGGGACAAGCGATAGCCGGGGATGCCACCACGCAAAGATGCGGGTGTGCATCCCCGTTTTCTTGCGCCGCCGGCGGGGAGGGCAGGGGGCCGGGTCAGCATTCCAGGCGGTTGAAATGGCGGATACCGACGACCAGGGCAATGGCTGCCCCGATCACGTTGAGGACCACCACGAGCACCACCCAGGCGATCATCGAGGGGGTCAGAGTGTCGCCGAACCCGCTGCGCGAAGCCTGAAGGCTCATGACGCCCATCGCCACCAGCGAGACGACCATGAGGGCGACGGACAGGAGCAGGCTGATGGTTCCGCCGAAGCCGCCGGCGATGCGGGCGGGGTTGCGCTCGTTGAACACGGGCATCCGGGCGCCCATGCCGATGCTGACGCCGCAGAGCCCGATACAGGCGGCGACGGAGCAGATGAGGTGGGCACCGGCGAGCGGGCCGGGCAGTTGCAGTCGCAGGATGGAGATGCCCATGACGGTGACGGCGGCCACCAGCGTGATGGTGAGCGAGAAGAGGAACTTGCCAACAATCATGTGCGTGCGGGACAAAGGCAGCAGGCCCAGCAGCCACAGTTGCTGGCCTTCGAGGGAGACGATGGGGAAGACAAATCGGCTGGTAAAGGTCGCCAGAATCAGGCAGACCGCCGTCAGGTTGAGGAAAGCGATCAGGACTTGCAGCGATGGCTGGGCGAGGTCGGTCCAGAGGCGTTGGACGTTGGCGACGTAGAGGGTGAGCAGCCCGATGAGGATCGCCATCTGCGACCATTGGAGCGGGTCGCGGACGAAGGTCTTCAGGTCCTTGGCAGCCAGCAGTCGTTGACGCCGGGGGAGGTAGGCGAAGAGGGCGTCGGAGACGATCTGGAGGACGTGGCCTCGGCGTCGGACACTGCGGGCACCGGAGACCTGGGCCCGGGCGAAGGCCTGCGTGAAGCTGCCGGATACCAGGCCGATGACCACCACGCTCGCGAACAGGGCGTTGGCGGTGGTGACGAAGAGGTAGAAGGCGGCCTGCCCCATCTGGCCTTGCATCGCGCTGGTGATGCCCTTGGAAACCCAGGTGTGGGGCAGGACGGCGCTCTGGACGAGGGAGACGCGGTCGTAAAAGTTCTGGAGCCAGTCGGCATAGGAGGCGGGCGTGGCCAGGACGCCGTAAAGCCACCATCCGGAAACGGAGGCCAGCAGGACCGCGATGAGGATGATGACGCGGCGGGGCGTTTTCGGGAAGAACATGGCCGCCAGCCAGGCCAGGAGCATGCCGAGGGCACCGGGCATGGGGATGAACATCAGGAACAGCCCGATGAAGATCGGATAGAACAGCGCGGGCTGGTCGCTGGAATGGGCGACGGCCAGCATCAGGGGGATGCCCAGCAAGGCGAGCGACCAACTCGCGAGAATGAGGCTTTCCACGTACCGCAGGATGACGACTTCGCGGGGGAAGAAGGGGCCGGCCATCAGGTAGAGGCTCTCCGGTCGCCGGAAGAGCCCGCCGTACGCGAGAATGGCGGTCGAAAAGGCGAGCATCGCGCTGAGGGCGAGGAAAAAGAAGGTGAAGATCAACGGGGTGGCGACGATGCCCTCGAGCATGAATTTGTTGACGATCCGGAAGGTCTGGACGAGCAACTCATACAGGCCCAGCCAGATGAGCAAGACGGATACGG
>JAPKGY010000149.1 GCA_026647385.1 Phycisphaerae bacterium
CTCAGCTATGTCTGTGTTGGTATTAGCTCTCCAATTCATGTTTCATGTGCTCAAGAGGACGCCCGCCGCCTGCCGCAGGAGACCGCCCTGCGCGTCAGCGGAACGGTTCGGGCCGATCCGAAGCAGGTCGGCGGGCACGAGCTGACGGTCACGGGACTCGAAGTCGTCCACCGCCGCGAGGGCTATCCCATCACGCCCAAGCCGCACGGCATCGAGTTCCTGATGAAGCACCGCCACCTGCACTTCCGATCGCGGCGGCAGTGGACCATCCTGCGCATCCGGCACACGCTGATCGACGAGATCCGCTCCTACTTCAACCGCAACGGTTTCACGCTGATCGACACGCCGATATTCGCTCCGGCGGCGGGCGAGGGAGCACAGACGCTTTTTGAAGTCGATTATTTCGGCGAGAAGGTGTACCTGGCGCAGACGGGTCAGCTCTACGTCGAGGCGGCCTGCATGTCGCACGGCAAGGTCTATTGCTTCGGGCCGACGTTCCGGGCCGAAAAGAGCAAGACGCGCCGGCACCTGACCGAGTTCTGGATGGTCGAGCCGGAGATCGCATGGGCCCGGCTTGAGGACGTGATGGCCGTGGCGGAGGATTTCGTTGTCTCGATCGTCCAGCGGGTGCTGCGCGAGCATCGGGCGGATCTGGAGTTTCTTGGGCAGGACGTGTCCCGCCTGGAGCGAATCGTCAAGCCGTTCTACCGGCTGACGTACAGCGAGGCGGCCGAGATCCTGCGCGGGCCGCGAGCCAGGGAACTGCTCGAAAAAGACCTGGTCGAGGGGCAGGCTCGTATGGCCGAGCTGACCCGGGCGATCGCGGAGAAGGAGAAAGAGTCGACCGCGCAGGGCGTAAAGAAGTTTCGACAGGAGCAACTCGCCCAGGAAGTTATTCAGCATCGCGAGGAATTGGCGGATCTGACCGAACAGGTGAAGAACATTCCGCATCACATGGAGTTGGCGGCCCATTTCGAGTGGGGCAAGGATCTGGGCGGCAGCGACGAGACGATTATCTCGCGGTTGCACGATCGGCCGGTGTTCGTGAGCCATTATCCGCGCGATTGCAAGGCGTTTTACATGAAACGCGACGAGAAGGACCCGCGCGTCGTGCGGAACTTCGACCTGCTGGCTCCGGACGGCTACGGCGAGATCATCGGTGGCTCGCAACGCGAGGAGAACCTGCAGGCACTGCTGGATCGAATGGCTGAGGAGAACATGCCCACCGAGCCCTACGAGTGGTACCTCGACCTGCGGCGGTACGGCAGCGTGCCGCACGGCGGGTTCGGGCTGGGCATCGAGCGGACGGTGGCGTGGGTCTGCGGCCTGAAGCACATCCGGGAGTGTATTGCGTTCCCGCGGTTGATGGGCAAGGTTTATCCTTGAATGTCGAATGATGAATGCCTGAGGAATGACAAATGTCGAATGACGAATGTCGAAGATCCGCCGTGGCGGGACGAATGAATGACGAAACAGACAGGGGCGCCGGGCCGGGTGGGGAGTGTTGCGGGAGGTTTCAGGCCGGTCGGTGATGCCCCATTCAGATGCTTGAAGACCACCCCGTCCGTCATTCGGATTTCTTTCGACATCCGGGCTTCGTCATTCGTCGTTGTGACGGGATCGATGCGCTTTGCGGTTGCCCGGGTGTCGGTATAGAATGAGAGGATTGCCCGAGAGGGCTGGCCTTTTTTCGTGAATATGGGATGGCTTATGCCCGAGGTGACGGTACAACAGATTCAGGCCTGCGGTGTGGTGGGGGCCGGGGGCGCGGGGTTTCCGACGCACGTCAAGCTGAACGCCAAGGCTGAGACGATCATCCTGAACGCGGCTGAGTGCGAGCCGTTGCTCCACAAGGACAAGGAGATGCTGCGGGCGTATCCGGACGAGATCATCGCCGGGCTCGAGGCGGGGCGCAAGCTCGTCGGCGCGAAGGAAGCGGTCATCGGCATCAAGTACAAGTACGCCGATGTCATCGAGCTGCTGAGCAAGCGGCTTCCGGCCGGCATGCGGATCGCCGAACTGAGTGACAGCTATCCGTCCGGCGACGAGTTCATCCTGGTCTACGACGTGACCGGCAAGATCATCCCGCCCGGCAAGATCCCGCTGGCGGTCAACGTGGTGGTGATGAACGTCGAGACGGCGTACAACATCGCCCGCGGCGTACCCGTGACGAAGAAGTACCTGACCGTGGCGGGGGCGGTGGCCAATCCGGTCACGATCGGTGTGCCCGTGGGCACGACGTACGCCGAGGCGATCGATCTGGCCGGCGGGGCGACGGTTCGCGATGTCGGCGTGCTCGTCGGCGGCGTCATGATGGGCAAGCTGGCCGCCAGCCTGGACGAGCCGATCACCAAGACGACCGGCGGACTGATCGTGCTGCCGCGAGACCACAAGCTCATTCAGCGTTACAGCCTGGACTGGTCGGCCATCTCGCGGATCGGGGCCAGTGCGTGCGATCAATGCTCGTTCTGTACGGAGATGTGCCCGCGGTATCTGCTGGGACATCCGATCGAGCCGCACAAGGCGATGCGTTCGCTGGTGTTCAGCCACACGGGCGAGTCGAGCACGATCGGCACGTTGTTCTGCTGCGAGTGCAACCTGTGTACGATGATCGCCTGTCCGGAGGACCTCGATCCGAAGAATGTGTGTACGCAGAACAAGCGGCGGCTGATGGCTGAGGGGCGCAAGTGGGAGGTGGCTCCGGTCGAGAGTCGGCCGAGGACGCTCCTGAACAACCGCCGGGCGCCGCTGCAGCGACTGATCCGTAAACTGGGGCTGTTCGATTTCGAGAACAAGGGCCCGTTGATCGCGGATTCGTTTCAGCCGAAGCGCGTGACGCTGCCTCTGCGGCAGCACATCGGCGCGCCGGCCGAACCCGTGGTGCGAACGGGTCAAGAGGTGAAAGTCGGCGACGTCATCGCCCGGCCCCCCGAGGGGAAGCTGGGCGCGGCGATCCACGCGAGCATCGCCGGCAAGGTGAGTGTTGGCAAGGATGCGATCGTCATCGGCGGATAGGAAACGAGAAAACCATGCGTGAAGCGATCGGCATGATTGAACTGTCAAGCGTCGGCATGGGCCTGGCGTCGCAGGACGCGATGCTCAAGGCGGCTGACGTCGAGTTGGTTCTCGGGCGGACGATCTGCTCGGGCAAGTTCATGAACGTGGTGACGGGCAACGTGGCCGCGGTGCGGGCGAGCGTGGCCGCCGGGCTCGAAGCGGCGCCGGACAGCGTGATCGATCACATCGTGATTGCGAACATCCACGAGTCGGTCTTCGCGGCCCTGGGCCAATCGGTGCAGTTGCCCGACGGCAAGCCCGGCGCGGTCGGTATCATCGAAACGTACTCGGCCGCCAGCGTGATCGAGGCGGCGGACGCCGCAGCCAAGAGTTCGGCAGTCACCCTCTTCCGCATCCACCTGGCCATGGCGCTGGGCGGCAAGGGCTTCGTGCTCATGTGCGGCACGGTCGCCGACTGCCACAGCGGCGTCGAGGCCGGCGCCGCCCTCGTCCGCGAGAAGGGGCTCCTGGTCTCCTCGGTCGTCATCCCCGGACCGAGCATCGAACTGTACAACGAATACATTTAACGTCCGCGGCAAGGACACCGCGCGTCTTCACGGTTGCCCGCCGACGTACCCTGCGTCGGCGGCCTGGAGGATCTCGTCGCGGCGGGCGTCCAGGGCGGAGACATCGGGACTCGGCGGCGGGGCGAAGAAGTCCTGGTCCCGGAAAGAGAAGGTATTCTTCTCGTTGTTGAAGGAGAGTACGCTGGCGTCGAGGTACAGAACGTTGACCCGGCGGCCCTTGTGGTTGGTCCGGTAGTAGGCGGGGTCGAAGGTCACGACCGAGTTCGTGTCCATCGCGAGGGCGATGGCCTTGCCTTTCATGCTGTTGCGGCCGAGGTTTTCGATTCGGCCTCGGCCGGTGGTCTCATCGAGTTGCCGATAGGTGAACGAGCAGTAACCCGGCTCGAAGCGCTGCTGGCGGACCTTGGCCAACTCCTCGACGGGATCGCTGCTGTCGTCCGCCGGGCAGTAGAGCAGCTCGGGGAATGCCAGCGATCGGTTCATCAGCAGGCCGAGGGCCATGTTATTGACCACCGGGGTCTGCGGGCCGGTCCAGATCTGGTTCGTCGCCTTGGTGCCGTCGTTGCCTTCGAGGTAGGGAGGTATCGCATCGACGTTCGGCCCGTAGGGAATGATCCCGGCCGGATGGGCGTAGGAAATGATCGCCAGACCGATCTGGTGCAGGTTGCTTTTGCAGGCGACCAGCTTCGCCTGGTCGCGGGCCCGACTCAGCGACGGCAGAAGCAGCGACATCAAGAGCCCCATGATCGCCACGACCACCAGCACCTCGATGAGGGTGAACGCTCGCACGCGGGAGAATCCGGATTGGCGGTCTTTGGTCATGTGCTTGATACCATCCGTGTTCCTGTTTCACATCGATCGGCTCTTGCCTTGTGGTGCAGGCCCGCTGAAGCGAGGTCTCGCCGTCGCGGACTTCCAGCCTGCACACGGCAGCCAGGTCGCCACGACGACTCACCCGCGGAGAGATGGCTGCACCCCAATCCGCTCCGGCGGTGATGCACCCATTGTCAATCACCACGGTAGATGCGCCGATATCGGGAGATGTTACCCCAATTCCGGTCGAGGTGTCAGGCCCGGGCGGATTTATTTCGCCCCGACCGGCTGAGCGTGGACGTTGTCCAGCATGCGTTGCAGGGCCAGAAGGGCCTCGCGTTTGACGTCGTCGGGAACCCGGATTCGGTTGACCACCCGGCCGGCGGCCAACTCGTCCAGGCACCAGGTCAGGTGCCGGGGGTCGATCCGGTACATGGTCGAGCACAGGCACTGCACGCCGGACAGCGAGCGGACGACCTTTCGCCCGGCAAACCGCCGGGTCAGGCGGTTCACGAGGTTGATCTCCGTCCCGACTGCCCAGCGGGTGCCGTCGGGCGCCTCCGTGATCGTTCGGATGATGTACTCGGTACTGCCGGCCAAATCGGCTTTCTGCACGACGGGCCAGTCGCACTCGGGGTGGACGATAATCTTGCATTCCGGATCGGCTGCCCGCACTGCGTCGCACTGTTGCGGCGTGAACATCATGTGAACGCTGCAATGCCCTTTCCAGAGGATGAACTTCGCGTCCCGGATCTGATGCGCGGTCAGGCCGCCGTCGACCGCCTGCGGGTCGTAGAGCACCATCGAATCGAGCGGGTAGCCCATTGCGTAGGCGGTGTTGCGTCCCAGGTGCTGATCGGGCAGGAACAGGACCTTATCGCCCTGGCTCAGCGCCCATTCGAGCACCCGTCGGGCATTGGAGCTCGTGCAACACGCGCCGCCATGCCGGCCGCAGAACGCCTTGATGTCCGCCGAGCTGTTCACGTAGGTGATCGGGATGATCCGGCTGGAAAAACGGGACAGGTTCGTTTTGCCGGAACCGCCTGGCGGGTGCTGTGCACAAAACGAACCTGTCCCGTTTTTCCCGGTCAGATGCCGCCAGGCCTCCTCGACGTCGAGCAGGTCCGCCATGTCCGCCATGCTGCAGCCGGCGGTCAGGTCCGGGAGGATAACCGTCACGTCATCGTCGGTCAGGATGTCGGCTGACTCCGCCATGAAGTGTACGCCGCAGAAGACCACGTACTGGGCCTCGGCTTGCTGGGCGGCGATCTGGCTGAGCTTGAGGCTGTCGCCGGTGAAATCCGCGAACTGGATCACCTCGTCCTGCTGGTAATGGTGCCCGAGGATGACCAGCCGCTTGCCGAAGGCGTTTTTGTGCGCGCGGATCCGCCTTGCCATCTCCTCGATGGTCAGGTCCGCGTACGCGGGCGGCAGCGGCGGCTGGTAGATGACGGCCATCCGGGCAATTCCTCGCGTGAGGTTCTCACTCCACTCCTCAGTATAGCTTTTTCGACCGATCCCGCCAAACAGTCGCGCCGGCGCTGTACAAGCGGCGGGGGTGGCGCGTATCCTTATCGGCACAGAGGCAGTGAGGTGACCGGTGCGACGACTGACTTGCGTTCTGCTGGTTGTGCTGTCCGCGTTGTGTGGTATCTCGTCTCGGGCGGATGCGGATGGCATTTATCTCCCTGACATCGCTCATCCCAAATCTCAGGTCATCCAAGACAAACGCGGTGTAGTCTTTCGCACGTTCGATCGCTCGGGCTGGCCTTATGATTGGGTCCTGCGGTACGCGATTCAATCGGATCAATAGTCCGGCTCCACTGCGACTGGAATTCGGGCGTTCTGTTCGGTCTTCAGCTTTTGTGCGGGTCGGGGTAAGGATTCCTCTGGCCAGAGCTTGCCTGGCCGGTGTACAATCACCACCATACGCACGTTCCCCCCAGGAGTGAATCATGGTTTGCAGCCATGCCTTGACGAGGGGGCCGATCATGACACACCACCGGTTCTTGATTTCACTCGTCGGGTTCGCCTGGTTGATGAGTTTCTGCCCGCCGGCTTCGGCCCAGACGACCCGGCCGACCGACCGGATGCTCGGCATGTACGTCCACCAGCATTGGCCTTATTACCGTCCTTACTGCGCTCGCACCTGGACGATTGACGACTGGCGGGGCTACATCGACGGACTGCGGAAGCTCGGCTTCAACATGCTCATGATCTGGCCCGTGCTGGAGACGATGCCGGAGCCGTTGACCGACAGCGACAAAGCCTGCATCGAACGGACCGCGCGGGTGATCGACCTGCTGCACGAGCGGGGCATGCGCGCTTACATCGTGCTGTGCCCGAACATCGTTGCGAACGATGCGATCGCGTCGGAGACCACGTTCGAGAAGCGGCATTTCTTCCACTGCGATCTGCGGGTGAACCCGGCCGACCGCCTCGGCGTCGAGCGGATGATGGCCCGCCGCGAGCAGCTCCTGCGGCCGCTCGCCCGCATGGACGGTTTAGTCGTGATCGACAGCGATCCGGGCGGCTATCCGAACTCCACGAACCAGGAGTTCGCCCTGCTGCTGGCGGAGCACCGCAAGGTGCTCGATCGCATCCGGCCGGGCGTCCAGTTGGAC
>JAPKGY010000015.1 GCA_026647385.1 Phycisphaerae bacterium
CGGCGTTGACGAACAGCTTCGGCACGTCGGAGCCGGCGAGCCAGGCGCCGTAGTCCTCGACCACCTTCACGACGTCGGCGGGCTCGCCCTCCATCGGGATCTGGCGCGGCCAGGAGAGAGTGGGGCGGCGGCCCTCGCCGGGAGTCGCGAAGGGGCGGCGATACTCGGCCATCTCCTCATCGGCGAGGCGGCGCTGGATCGAGAACGGCAGCACGCGCTCGACGAAGATGTTCTTCACCAGCACCATGTCCTCGCCGGCGGGCGTGCGGAAGTTCTGGAACACGCGGCGCGCGGTCTCGGGCCAGTCGCTCCAGGTCGCGGGCGCGACGATCGCCTCCATGTAGGCGAGGCCCTGCACCTTGCCGCGGTTCCGGTTGGCCCAGTCGAAGCCGAGCGCCGAGCCCCAGTCGTGCAGCACCAGCACGACATTGCGGTCGATGCCGAGATGCTCCCACAGCGCGAACAGGTGGTCGCGGTGCTCGGCGTAGGAATAGCGGTCCGGCCCCGAGGGTTCGAGCTTGTCGGAATCGCCCATGCCGATCAGGTCGCAGGCGATCAGCCGGCCGAGCCCCTCGAGATGCGGCATCACGTTGCGCCAGAGATAGGACGAGGTCGGGTTGCCGTGCTGGAACACGATCGGGTCGCCGGATCCCTCGTCGATATAGGCCATGCGACGGCCCTTGATCTCGGCGAACTTCTTCTCGGCATATGGCTTGGCGGACATCATTGGCTCCTCGCGACGGGGGCAGGGTGGTATAACGCGCGGCTCGCGCGAGGAGGAGACATGAATGAGCTGCTGCCCTCGGCCGAGAGGATCGCGGCCCGCCTGAAGGCGCGCGGCGAGACGCTCGCGGTCGGCGAATCCTCGACCGGCGGCCTCGTCTGCGCGGCGCTGCTCGCGGTGCCGGGCGCCTCCGCCTGGTTCCTGGGCGGGGCGGTGGTCTACACCGTCAAGGCGCGCGAGGCGCTCGCCGGGATCACGGCCGCCGACATGGCCGGGATGCGGGGCGCGACCGAGCCCTATGCGGCGCTGCTCGCCGAGCGCCTGCGCGCGCGCCACGGCGCGACCTGGGGCCTCGCCGAGACCGGCGCCACCGGCCCGGCCGGCAACCGCTACGGCGATCCGCCCGGCCACAGCTGCCTCGCGGTCGCGGGACCGCGCGCGCTCGCGGTCACGCTGCGCACCGGCAGCGCCGACCGGCAGGCCAACATGCGCGCTTTCGCGGCCCGCGCGCTCGCGCTGCTCGAGGAAGCGCTCGAATAACCGCGTCCGTGGCGCAATGATCGCAATCGACAGGTTTCTCCGACGTGGATCGCATGCGCGTTTGACCTGTCAGGCAAAACGCGCGAAAAACTCACTGTCGAAGTGTTGCGCCCGGCCCCCGCGCCGGGCGCTTGCGTTTCGCGGAAACACATTTCTCAGCGTCATCCCGGCCAAGCGAGCACCGATCTCGGGTTTACCCGAGATCGGCATTGATCAATGCCCAGGTCGGCGACAATACGGTCGCCCTGAGTACGAGCGCGAGCCGGGATCCATATCCTCGGTGGTCAAGATGCGGAAACCCGGAGGTCATGGATCCCGGGTCTCGCGCTTCGCGCCCGCCCGGGATGACCGCGGAGCGAGGTGGCCCGCGATCCCCGAGAATTCCCGGAATCCCCCCATGGACCGTCCCATCCGCTACCGGCGCGACCCGGTCGCCGAGCTCGATTCCGTGCGGGCGCTCACGCCCGAGGAGCGCGGCGTCTATTTCACGGTCATCGAGCTGATCCATGTCCATGGCGGCGCGGTGGAAGACGACGAGCGCTTCCTCGCCGACTGGTGCAACTGCGACGTCCGGGTCTGGCGGCGCATCCGCGCGCGTCTCATCGAGTTCGAGCAGCTCTACGAGCGGGACGGCACGCTGCGCAACGAGCGCGCCGACGACGAGGCCGCCGCGACGCTCGCCCGGCGCGCCGCCGCCCGCGCCGCCGGGCGGGCTTCGGGCCTCAGCCGCACAGCCGGGTCGAGTGAAATCAACGAGTTGGCGCCAACGCCCGTTCGCGAGGACGACGCGGCGGATCCAGTCCCGCCGATCGCGCGCGCCCGCGCGGAGGCCCGCGCCCAGATCAAGGCGCATCTCCAGGGCCTCGATCCCTACGAGATGCAGGAGCTGAGCGCCGCCCTGCTGCAGGCCATGGGCTATGTCACGACCGTCTCGCCGCCCGGTCCCGACGGCGGCACCGACATCCTGGCCCTGCCGGATGCGCTCGGTGCCGGCACGCCGCATATCCGCGTGCAAGTGAAGCACCGCACCGCCCCCGCCGGACGCGAGGAGATCGCCGCGCTCCGCGGCATTCTCGACCCGGCGCGCGAAGCCGGCCTCTTCGTCTCCACCGGAGGCTTCAGCCGCCACGCGGAGGAGGAGGTGCGCCGCCCCGGCGCCCCGGTCACGCTGATCGACGAGGACGATTTCATCGCCCTCTGGGTCCGGCATCAAGAGGGCGTGCCGGAGGCCGCCCGCGACCGATTGAGCATGTCGCCGGTCCATTTCCTGGACCCGGCGCGGATGTGCCGCGGCGCTCGGCACGACCGCAACCGATGCGGTTCCGCCGCGCCCCCCGGCGTGCTAAGCGAGCGCGGAACGGGGGTTTCGGCATGAAGGACATTCTCGAGAAGCTGGACGTGCGGCGCGAGAACGCGCGGCTGGGCGGCGGGGTCAAGCGGATCGAGGCGCAGCATGCGCGCGGCAAGCTCACCGCGCGCGAGCGGGTCGAACTGCTCATGGACAAGGACTCCTTCGAGGAGTTCGACATGTTCGTCGAGCACCGCTGCGTCGACTTCGGCATGGACCGGCAGGCGAAGATCCCGGGCGACGGCGTGGTCACGGGCTGGGGCACCGTGAACGGGCGCACCGTGTTCGTGTTCGCCAAGGACTTCACGGTGTTCGGCGGCTCGCTCTCGGAGACCCACGCGCAGAAGATTGTCAAGATCCAGGACATGGCGCTGCGCGCGCGCGCGCCCGTGGTCGGCCTGTTCGACGCCGGCGGCGCGCGCATCCAGGAGGGCGTCGCCTCGCTCGGCGGCTACGGCGAGGTGTTCAGGCGCAACGTGCTGGCGAGCGGCGTCGTCCCGCAGATCAGCGTCATCATGGGGCCGTGCGCGGGCGGCGACGTCTACTCGCCGGCGATGACCGACTTCATCTTCATGGTGCGCGACACGAGCTACATGTTCGTCACCGGCCCGGACGTGGTGAAGACCGTCACCAACGAGGTCGTGACCGCCGAGGAGCTCGGCGGCGCCAGCGTGCACACCACGCGCTCGGGAGTGAGCGACGGCTCGTTCGAGAACGACGTCGACTGCCTGTTGCAGATGCGCCGCTTCATCGACTTCTTGCCGGCGAACAACGAGGCGGGCGTGCCGGCGTGGCCGAGCTTCGACGACATCGGGCGCGAGGAGCCCTCGCTCGACACCCTGATCCCGGACAATCCCAACAAGCCCTACGACATCAAGGAGCTGATCCTGAAGGTCGTCGACGAGGGCGATTTCTTCGAATTGCAGAACGTCTATGCGCGCAACATCGTGACCGGCTTCGGCCGCATCGCGGGGCGCACCGTCGGCGTGGTCGCGAACCAGCCGATGGTGCTCGCCGGCGTGCTCGATTCCGACGCCAGCCGCAAGGCGGCGCGCTTCGTGCGCTTCTGCAACGCCTTCAACATCCCGATCGTCACCTTCGTCGACGTGCCGGGCTTTCTGCCCGGCACCGCGCAGGAGTATGGCGGGCTGATCAAGCACGGCGCCAAGCTGCTGTTCGCCTACAGCCAGTGCACGGTGCCGCTGGTCACCGTGATCACCCGCAAGGCGTTCGGCGGCGCCTACGACGTGATGGCGTCGAAGCACATCGGCGGCGACGTCAACTACGCCTGGCCGACCGCGCAGATCGCCGTGATGGGCGCCAAGGGGGCGGTGGAGATCATCTTCCGCGCCGACCTGAACGATCCCGAGAAGATCGCGGCGCGCACCAAGGAGTACGAGGACCGGTTCCTGTCGCCCTTCGTCGCGGCCGAGCGCGGCTACATCGACGAGGTGATCCTGCCGCGCACCACGCGCAAGCGCGTCGCCCGCGCGCTCGCCATGCTGCGCGACAAGCACGTCGAGGCGCCGCGCCGCAAGCACGACAACCTGCCGGTGTGAGGCGGTGCCGACGGTCTTGCGATGGGGACCCTATCGCGCCTTCTTCTATTCCAACGAGGGCGACGAGCCGGCACAGATCCACGTCAGGGCAGGAGAGGGCGAGGCCAAATTCTGGGCTCACGACCTCTCGGCGGCTGCCAATGCCGGCTTTCCGGCACACGAGCTTAACGATATCATTCGCTACTCGAGGCTTCGGCGTGAAGCCATCCGGAACGCCTGGAATGAGCATTTTGGAGATTGACGTAGGCGATCTGCGCGCCGCTGCGGTCGAGTTCACGACGACCGAACTGATCGTTACGCTCGCGGATGGCCGCAAGATCGTGACGCCCCTCGACTGGTATCCGCGCCTCCAGCATGCCTCGGCGGCGGAGCGCGCCTTCCTGGACGTACAGTCCGTCGGGGTCTACCTGGAGAAGGACGTTCTCACTCCGGATACCACGGTCTTTGTGTTCGATGATTTCCGGCTCAGTTACGTGGTTCCGGAACCGATGAGCTGCCTGATGGGGCTGGCGGGGGCGTTCCTCGTCGTCCAGCGGCGGCGTCTTCGCCGCGGATGAACGGGAACCGCCGGTTATCCTTTTTCAGACCTGTCATCCCTTGAGCTCGTGGCCTGTTGCCCGGGATGGCTGAAATCGTCATTTCAAGTCCGATCGCGTGACCGATTCTCGGCGGCTCTTCGCCCCGTGCGGGCGGTGCGCGTTGACGTTGTCGCCTCAGACGCGACGGAAATGGTATCGTTTCGTGACCAGACTCCTTGTTGTTGTGGTGAACTACCGCGTAGCCGACCTGACGATCGATTGTTTGCGGTCGATTCGTGACGAGGTTCAGGCTGTCCCGGCTGCTCGTGTGGTCGTCTGTGAAAACGGCAGCGAGGACGATTCCGAGGAACGCCTGCGTCGGGCGATCCGGGAGCAAGGCTGGGGGCAGTGGGTGGAGTTCCGGACGGTCGGCACGAACCTGGGTTTTACGGGCGGCAACAACGCGATTCTGGGGCCGGCGCTGGAATCGGGCGATCGGCCGGAGTATTTTCTGCTGCTGAACGCGGACACGATCGTTCGACCGGGAGCGCTCAAGGAGTTGGTCGATTTCATGGATGCCCATCCGCGGGTCGGCGTCGCGGGCAGCCGACTCGAGAATCCCGACGGCAGCCCTCAGTGTTCCGCGTTCCGGTACCAGAATCCGATCAGCGAATTCGATGGCGGGTTACGCCTGGGATTCGTATCCCGATTGCTCTCGCGGTGGTGGGTTTGCCCCCCGATTTCCGAGGTGGCTTGTCCGGCGGAGTGGGTATCCGGGGCGAGCATGATCGTTCGCCGTCAGGTGTTCGAGGGCATCGGCCTGTTGGATGAGGGACTGTATACCTATTTCGACGACATTGACTTCTGTTTGCGCGCCCGGCGCGCAGGCTGGGCGACGTGGTACGTCCCGTCGAGCCGGGTCGTGCATCTGGGCGGCATGTCGACGGGGATCGACCGCAAAGGCGTTCGGCCGAAACGCAAGCCGGACTACTGGTTCCAGGCCCGGCGGCGGCATTTTCTCAAGAACCACGGGCCCGTGTACGCCGCGCTGTGTGACGCGGCGTTCCTGGCGGGCTTTTCCCTGTGGCGGGTCCGGCGAGTGATTCAGCGCAAGCCGGATCTCGACCCGCCGCACCTGCTCTGGGATTTCTTTCGGAACAGCGTGTTCTGCACGGGGTTTCGGGTCCGGGAGGTGGCGAACCCCGCGCTCGTTCATTCGGCAGGCGGAGGGAACGACAGGAAAGGCACAAAGGCATAGAGGCGCAGAGACACAGAGGCACGGAGGGACAAAGGCACGGAGGCACGGAGGAGCACGCCCGGCGAGTACGTTGCTTGTGGCATCGGGGTTGTGAAGGCGACATGAGCTTCGACCTGGAGAAAGGGAGACGACGGTGATCCAGCCGAAAGATGTACCGGTTCTTGTGTTATGTGGAGGGCTCGGCACGCGGCTTCGCGAGGAGACGGAGACCCGGCCCAAGCCGATGGTTCCGATCGGCAACCATCCGATCCTGTGGCACATCATGCGGCGGTACGCCCATTACGGGTTCAAGCGTTTCGTTTTGTGTCTGGGCTACAAAAGCGAGATTGTCAAGGCGTACTTTCTGAACTATGCCTCGATGAACAGCGATTTTACGGTCGAACTGAAGACGAACAGCGTGACCGTCCACTCGATCGACCACGAGCAGGACTGGAGCGTGACCTTGGCGTATACGGGGGAGACGGCCATGACCGGCGCCCGGGTTGCGCGGGCCGCGGCCCGATATCTGGGGGAGGCTGAGCACTTTGGGGTGACGTACGGCGACGGGTTGACCGACGCGGATCTCGGGAAAGAGTTTCGCTTTCACCTCGAGCAAGGCCGGATCGGCACGGTGCTGGGGGCGAATCCTCCCTCGCGTTTCGGCGAGCTTCGGGTCGAGGGGGCGAAGGTGGCGGAGTTCGCGGAGAAGCCGGAGTTCGCGGACAAATGGATCAACGGCGGGTATTTCTTTTTCCGGCGGGATTTCCGGCCTTACGTGACCAGTGACGAGCGATGCGTACTCGAGCGGGAGCCGCTGGTGCGTCTGGCGGCGGATGGCCAACTGAGTATTTATCGCCATGACGGCTTTTGGGCGTGCATGGACACGCAGCGCGATCGTGAGGAACTCGAGCGGTTGTGGGCCTCGGGGAAATGTCCGTGGGCGGTGCCGTGAAACACGGGTGTTCTGAATGGGTGGACCGTTGGAGGATATGGCATGCGAGTATTCGTGACCGGGCATCGGGGTTACATTGGCTGTCATCTGGTGGACCTGCTCAAGCAGGCGGGTCATCGGGTCACGGGTTGCGATCTTCGGCTCTTTGAGGGGTGCGAGTGGGAGCCGCTGGTCCCGGCCGACGTGGATCTGGTCAAGGACGTGCGCGATCTGACGGCCGGGGATCTCGACGGCCACGATTGCGTCATGCACCTGGCGGCGATTTCCAACGATCCGATGGGGGACATCAACCCGGAGATCACGTATCGCATCAACCGGGACGCCTCGATCAATCTGGCCGGTCTCGCCAAGCAGGCGGGTGTCGGGCGGTATCTGTTTTCGGGCAGTTGCTCGGTCTACGGCGCGGGTCAGAAACTGGACCTGGAGGAGACCGATCCGCTCAACCCGCTGACCGCATACGCCAAGTCGAAGATCCAGACCGAGGAGGCGGTCTCGAAGCTGGCGGACGACGGGTTCACGCCGGCGTTTCTGCGTAATGCGACGGCGTACGGTCATTCGCCCATGCTTCGGATCGATCTGGTGGTGAACAACCTGCTTGCATGCGCGGTGTCGACCGGCGAGATCCGGATCATGAGCGACGGTTCGCCGTGGCGGCCTTTGCTGCACTGCCGGGACATCGCCCGGGCGTTCGTCGCGTTTCTGCACGCCCCGCGGGAGAGGATTCACAACCGGGCGATCAACATTGGTGCGCCGGGCTCCAATTACCAGGTTCGCGACGTGGCGACGCAGGTTGAGCGCCTCTTGCCGGGCGCCCGGGTGACGTTTACGGGGGAAGTCGGCGAGGACCCGCGGAATTACCGGGTCAAGTTCGATCTGCTGCGGTCGCTCGTACCGGATTTCAAACCTGAGTACGCGCTGGAGTCGGGCATGGAGGAACTGCACCGCAAGCTGAAGGATCATGGTTTCGGGTTGTCCGACTGGCAGGGAGATCAATTCGTTCGATTGCGGACGCTGAAGAAGCGGCTCGATCGGCTGGGGATGGCGGCCTGAGGGGGTTGCCGGAGCGGTGGCTGTCAAGCATCTGGAGGCGATGGCATGAAATTCGAGGAGACCCCGATCCAGGGGGCGTTTCTGATCGATCTGGAGAAAAGGGGCGACGACCGCGGCTTTTTCGCCCGGGTGTACTGCGAGCGGGAGTTTGCCCAGCACGGTCTGGTCACGCGGTACGTGCAGGTGAACAACTCGCTGAGTCCGATCAAGGGCACGCTGCGCGGGATGCACTATCAGCTCGCTCCGAAGGCGGAGACCAAGGTCGTGCGGTGCATTCGGGGCGCGTTCCACGACGTGATTCTGGACTTGCGGCCCGGCTCGCCCACGTTTGGCCGGAGTTTCGGCGCGGAGCTGAGTGCGGAGAACCGTCGGATGATGTACGTGCCGAAGGGCTTTGGCCACGGGTTCATCACCCTGACGGATGACGCAGAGGCGTTCTATCTGGTGGATGAGTTCTACGCTCCGGAGACGGAGCGGATCGTCCGCTGGAACGATCCGCGGTTCAATATCGCCTGGCCCGCGAAGCCCGTCGTGTTGTCGGATAAGGACGCCAACGCGCGCGACTTCGATCCGATGTACCACGTGGGCGCCGACGTGACGGTGTTCGAATGAGAATCCTTTTCACCGGGGCGAGTTCGTTCACGGGGTACTGGTTTGTGCGGGAGCTGGCGGCGGCCGGGCATGAGGTGGTCGCGACTTTCCGCGGCAGCCCGGAATCGTACGCCGATGCAATTCGCCGCAAGCGGGCGACCGGCCTGGCGGATGCGTGCAGGCCGATCGTGGGTTGTGCGTTCGGCGACGAGGCGTTCCTGAAGCTGATCGGCCAATGCGGCCCGTTGGATCTGCTTTGTCATCATGGGGCTGAGGTGACGAATTACAAGAGTATGGATTTCGACGTGTGCGCGGCGGTGGCGAACAACACGCGCAATCTGCCGGCGGTGCTGGATGCCCTGAAGGCTGTGAACTGTGGGCGAGTTCTGCTGACCGGAAGCGTTTTCGAGCAGAACGAGGGGTGCGGGTCCGAGGGCTTGCCGGCCTTCTCGCCTTACGGCCTGTCCAAGGGATTGACGTTCGAGATGTTCCAGTACTGGTGTGGGGTGCGGAAGACGCGGCTGGGCAAGTTCGTGATCCCCAATCCCTTCGGGCCTTTCGAGGAGCCTCGTTTCACGAGCTACCTCATTCGCACCTGGAAACAGGGCAAGACGCCGTCGGTCAATACTCCGGCGTACGTGCGCGACAATATTCATGTGTCGCTGCTGGCCAAGGCCTACGTGCGTTTTGCCGAGCGGCTTGGCGACGGGCCCGGTTTCGAGCGGCTGGGCCCGAGTCAGTATGCCGAAAGCCAGGGCGCGTTTGCCCGCCGGTTCGCCGATGAGATGAGCCCGAGGCTCGGTATTCCGTGTCCGCTGGATCTCAAACGGCAAACCGAGTTCGCGGAGCCGCGCGTCCGGCTGAATACCGACGTGGCGGACGCGGCAGCGTATGGCTGGGATGAAGCCCGGGCGTGGGATGAGCTGGCGGCATACTATGAGAACCTGTCGACTTCGTGATGCAATCAGTAGCTTGCTCGTAATTCGACTATACCCGGAAGAATAGTTCCTGCATTCTGAAGATCAGGCGCTGCCCTCAAACGATGATCATGTTCCGCAATCATCCTCCTCGCGTCGATGTGGGCGGAAGGAACGCTTGAAGATGGTTTATAACGGCGATACAGTCAAGGAATGGGTTGGCGACAGCCAGTGGCGAGCGTGGCGGGCCGACTTGGCGCGTTTCCGCAAACATGGCTATAGTGGATGGTTGTCCGAAGGCTTCTGGGCGCTCACCATTTATCGATTACAGCGATCACTTCGTGCGTTCAGGCCCACGTGGTTCTGGTTACCTTTCAAAGCGATCTTAGTTGTTATCCGAAAGTTTATTGTGATGGTGACCCACATCAGTCTGCCCCCTGAAGCAGAAATTGGGCCAGGTATGCTGATTCCCCATGTGGGACCTATCCAAGTAATCCCCTTTGCGAGAATAGGCGCGGACTGTGCAATTCATCAGGTGTGTACCATTGGAGCCGCTGGAAAACCGGGTGTGCCCGAGCTTGGAGACCATGTGATGCTTGGATGCCATTCTTGCGTGCTTGGGCCTGTCAAGGTTGGCGACGGCGTCAGGATAGGGGCTGGAGCAGTGGTCGTCACGGATATCCCTGCCTGGTCCACTGCTGTTGGTGTCCCGGCCCGGGTTACCCAGCATCGCGAGGATGGGATTATCGGAGAATGACGGGCGTGCCCTGTCTGAGCGTTGCCCTGGCCGGCTGCCGTGGGGGTGGGTTATTCTGTCGCTCAGTAATATCAGTGGCTGGGAAAGATCGTTGAGAACCAATGCTTATAGAGTCATGGCGTTTTCGCACGCAGGTTCGCGAGTGAAATACCTACGCGACTGAACACTCGGTGTTGCGGGACCTGAAACGGCAGACCGAGTTCGTGGCGTGGTATGAGTGATTCTTCGGGCTTTCGTGAATTGCCGGTGCGCTGGCGGCGGGCGAGGCCTTGACGGCCTTGGGCCCTTGACTGTCCGGTTTCACCGCGCGGTCGAGCATGACCCGGCTGTACGCGATCGGCGATGGGATGGGAGTTGATCCGATCAACAACAGCATTCCGTGGGCGGTTCTGCACGACGTCCTCCGCGAAAAGGGGGGACTGGGCGGGGTCTCGCGTCTCGGCTCCGCGCCGACGCTGGCCGACGGAACCCACAAATTCCTGATCCGCGACCTGCGTGGAAGGCCCTTGGCCGTGCTGCTGCTCTCCTCGCCGGGCAATTCGTTCATGGTGGCCCGGGGCATTGAGCGGGCCGGCCAGGCCAAGATGGCGCTGGGGCCTGCGCTGGGCCGGGTGATCCTGACTCCTCTCGCGGCGGGAGTGATGGACGGTCTGACCTTCGCCGTTCTGCCCTACTGTCGTCGGCTGAGCGAGAACCGGCTGTGGTGGCGCGTGCAGCGCACGTGGGTTCGTCGTGACGTTCTGGAGTGGCTTCGATGCGTGACCGAGACCACGGTGGCTGATCCGGCCCCGGACCGGATCGAGCCCGATTTCCTGGTGCCTTTGCGGGCGCTTGGGGCCAACCTGCTGGTGGACGCGGACATCCGCGAGGAGGCGCTGCGGTCGGCGGATCGGCTCGAGGCGGGGCGTTGGAGGGCGCGTCATGTATTCGCGCACAACGATCTGTGGAAGGAGAACATCCTTCTGCCGCCTCGGGTTTTGCCGGGGGACTCCGAGCGTACCGGCCAGTACCGATTCGCGCTGATCGATTGGGGAAGCGCGGCGGTGCGGGGCTACCCGATGTACGACCTTGTGCGCCTCGCGCGGGATATGCGAGTATCCGGCTCGGCGTTGACCCGGGAGATCGCCGCCCACTGCCGGTTCCTGGAGTGCGCTCCGGCCGACGCCCTATCCCATCTGCTTGCGGCGCTCGGCGCGTTGGGGATGCACCTGGAGCAATTCCCCATGGAGAGGTACGTGGCCCTCGTTCGGGGTTGCCGGAGCTTCCTGCTCCGCAGCCGTGTGGTGAGTCGGTGAAGGAGACATCCGCGATGATCGCCACGAGCGCGTTTCACCCGGTCTATGCCTGTCCCGACACGCACGAGCCTCTGCGTGTGGAGGACGAGGCGCTGGTTTCGGTTCGAGGGGAACGGCGGTTTGCGATCGTGGAGGGCATTCCCCGCTTCCTGGGGAGCCGGCCCGTGGAGAGCGAGGAGGGGGCGGCACAGCTCGAGCGGTTGACCCGGTCGGCGTTGGAGGTTGGCTGGTTTTCGGCGCTGCACGAGGTCTACCGGGATAATCCGGACCTGATCGGCTACACCACCGATGAGAAGCGTTGCTCCCATCTGGAACTTCTGCCGATCGGTCCTGAGGACACCGTGTTCGAGTTGGGGCCGGGGCTGGGCCAGTTCACGGTTCCAACCGCGCGCCGGTGCGGGATGGTCTATGCGCTGGAGGTCGTGCCGGGGCAAGCCCGCTTTGTTCAAATACGGTGCGGACAATCCGGCGTGTCCAATGTGAGCATCGCCTGCGGAGGGGACGATTGCCGGCTTCCCTATCTCGATGGGGTATTCGACGTCGCGATCGTGAACCTGGTATTCGAGTGGTGTGCGAGCCGCACGGGGCGGGACGACCCGGGGAAACTGCAGAGGCGTCTGCTGAGCGAGATTCATCGCGTCCTGAAGCCCGGCGGCACGCTGTACCTGAACACCAAGAATCGCTTCAGCCTGCACTACTTGACCGGGGGACGGGACGAGCACGCTCAGAACCTGCGGTTCGGGAGCGCGCTGCCGCGCGGCGCATTGAGACGGCTGCTCGCGGCTCTGGGCAAGGAGGCTCCCGCGGGGATGCTGTATTCTCATGACGAGCTTTCCGGCTTGCTTCGCCGACACGGGTACTGCGACCTGACGAGCTACTGGGCCGTCCCGGAGATGCGCTATCCGGAGCGATTCGTGAAGACCGACGCCGCATCGATTCGACTGGCCCGTCGCGATCCGCAGTTCAAGCAAGGTGAAACACGGCGGACGCGCATGCTGATGCGGCTGATACCCACGGGCCTGGTCAGGCACTTTACGCGAGGCCTGCTTTTCATCGCACGCAAACCGCCGGCCCATACGACCGTGCCCGAGGGAGAAGCACCGATCGAGACGAAAGACATCGCGGGTCGCCGCGCGGGTTTGTGACAGTTTCGGCGCGCGGGCGCCATGGGTCGCGACCGCGACTTGCCGTGGCGACCCACGCCACCCACGCATACCGTTCATTGCTGGACCGCGAAACTGTCACGGCCCTGGTGTTGCACGATCACGCCCGGTCATACAGGCCGTCGCCGCCGGGAGGTTGAGAGGACTCATGTCGGATCTGGGAGTGGTGATCATCGGCCGCAACGAGGGCGAGCGCCTGAAACGGTGCCTGGCGTCGGTGAACGGCCGGGGTTTTCCGCTCGTCTACGTGGACAGCGGCTCGACGGACGGCAGCACGACGTTTGCCCGCTCGGTCGGCGCGGAGGTCATCGATCTCGATATGTCGCGGCGGTTTACGGCCGCCCGAGCGCGCAACGCGGGTTTCGAGAAGCTTATGGAGATCAGACCTGCTCTGGAGTACGTGCAGTTCATCGACGGCGATTGCGAACTGGCGGAGGGCTGGCTGGACGAGGGGATGCGTTGTTTGAAAGCCCGTCCGCAGGCGGCGGCGGTGGCGGGACGCGTGCGGGAGCGCTGCCCCGATCAGTCCGCGTACAATCGCCTGTGCGCGCTTGAATGGGACGTGCCGGCGGGGCGGGCGACGTGGTGCGGCGGCATCGTGATGATGCGGGTCAGCGCCTTGAGGCAGGCGGGGGGGTTCAATCCCGCCGTGATCGCGGGCGAGGAGCCCGAGTTGTGTTTTCGGCTTCGCCGGGCCGGTTGGTCGATCGAACGGATTGACGCGGAGATGGCGACCCACGACGCCGCGATGAGCCGGTTCGGCCAGTGGTGGCGGCGAGCGGTGCGGTCCGGGCACGCGCTGGCGGAGGGTCTTTGGCTGCACGGCGCATCGGGGGAGCGGTATAACCTTCGGCCGGTCGCATCCACTGTTTTCTGGGCGGCGGTCCTGCCGGCCGTGGGCGTGCTGCTCGCCTGGCCGACCGACGGTCTGAGCCTTGGTCTGTTCGCCGCCTACCCACTGCAATGGGCGCGTATGGCGATGACGAAGCGTGCGCGAGGCTGGTCGGCCTCGGACAGTCGCCTGTATGCATCGTTCATGATTCTTGCCAAGCCGGCGGAGTTCTGGGGCCTGCTGCTGTTCATCTGGTCGAAACTGCGCCGAAGACAGACGGACCTGATCGAGTACAAGGTCCCGCGGGGCCTGCCGGTGAAGACACCGGGGCCATTGTGAGGGTTCGTCCGCCGGATGGGCGTTTGCGTGGGTTCGTGGCCGCGGGCGATCCTGGGATGCCGATCCAGACGAAAGGCCGCGCGGGTCGATGCGGCGACCTGAAGCCCTTGACACGCGACTCGCCGCAAAGCGGCTCTGTGCGGGCGTATGCCCGCGTCGCGCGTCAAGGGAAGCCCGCGGCTCCTTGATGTTGCTGAATCGCGTGTGGTGATTCAGGTGGTGGGCAGCTGGGGCCAGGGTACCTGGGCGAACCAGAGGAAGGACGAGGCGTGCGGCTCGCGTATCTGACGACCACGTATCCAGCCGTCAGCCATACGTTCATCCGGCGTGAGTTGCTGGAGGTCGAGCGGCGCGGTCACCGGGTGTTGCGGCTGTCGATTCGTCCGACGAACGGAGCGCTGGCCGATCCGCTGGACCAGGAGGAACAGGCGAAGACTCTTCACTGTCTGGCCCAGCCTTTTTTCACGCTGCTGCGTGCCCAACTTCGGACCATGCTCACCCGGCCCATCGCATTCCTCGATGCAATGAGGCTGGCGATCCGGATGGGTTGGCGCAGCCATCGCGGGTTGCCGCGGCATTTTGCGTATCTGGCTGAGGCTGCGTATTTCGTGCAAGTGTTGCGGGCCGACGGCGTCGAGCACGTTCACGTGCATTTCGGAACGAACTCCGCGGCCGTCGCCCGGCTCATCCACCGGCTCGGGGGGCCGACCTACAGCTTTACCGTACACGGCCCGGACGAACTGGACGCTCCGCAGTCGCTGGACATTCGTGGAAAGGTTCGCGACGCGGCGTTCGTGGTCGCGATCAGCGATTTCGGTGCGGCTCAATTGCGACGATGGGTTTCCCTGGAAGACTGGCACAAGATTCACGTCGTGCGTTGCGGCGTCGGTGATGAGTTCTTCGATGGGACCTGCCCGGTCGATTCCTCCTCGGACACGCTGGTGTGCGTGGGGCGATTGTCTCCGCAGAAGGGACAGCTCCTTCTGATTGATGCGTTGGCTGAGGTTGTCCGCGGCGGTACATCCGCCCGGCTGGTATTCGCCGGCGACGGCGAACTACGCCCCGTCATCGAGAATCGAGTTCGGGAAGCCGGCCTTTGCGATCGCGTGACCATTACGGGCTGGATCGGCGAGGCCGAGGTCCGCAGACAGATCCGTGCCGCCCGGGCGCTCGTGCTTGCGAGCTTCGCGGAAGGGTTGCCGATGGTCATCATGGAGGCTTTCGCACTCGGCCGCCCGGTCATCAGCACGTATGTCGCGGGCATTCCGGAACTGGTTCGGCCGGGTGAGAACGGTTGGCTGGTGCCGGCGGGTAACGTGGGCGAGTTGGCGGCGGCGATGCGCGAGGTCCTGCGTGCTCCGGCCCCCAAGCTGGACGCAATGGCCCGCGCGGGTGGTGCGCGAGTGCGCTCCCGCCATTTGACGTCAACCGAAGTTGCGCGGCTGGTCGATCTGTTCGAACAGACGACCGGTTCGGCGCCGACCGGGTCAGGACAGTGATG
>JAPKGY010000150.1 GCA_026647385.1 Phycisphaerae bacterium
CAGTTTCTCCGTTTCGGCCCAGGTTATGGCGCTGCAGCGGCTGCGATCTTCCTTGCCGTCACTGTGCACGTAACGCAAAACAAAGTCATCCGTGAACAGTTTACCGGTGGCTGGCCAGGATATCCTCGATCTCGCGCACGCCGTTCAGCCCCGCACAATCCAGGCTCCGTTCGTAAGTTCCTTGTATGACGGATGCAAAGAGCGGATGGCGGTCGGCGTCGTACGTCACCCATCGCACGTCGAACCGCGCCGGAGGCATCGCGCCGAGCCGGGTCAGATCGCTGTCCATGTAGATCAGCTCGGCCAGTCGCTCGAAGCCGGCCGCCTCGTAAACCGCGGCTTCCGCGCGCATGTCCGGCGCAACCGTGCCTTGCATCAGCTTGACTCCCCGCTGCCGGGCTCGACAAGCCTGCTCGTTCAACAACTCGGCAATGAGGGTCGGATCTGACCGAAATCGGTAATGCGAGGGAATGAACACCGTGGTGATTCGACCCGCTCCGTCGATGCAGAGACAAACCGCAACGATGCGTGACCCGACGCGAGCCACAAGGCAATGTGTAAGTAAAACACTTTTCCGCTGGCAGTAGCGTATCAGCATGTCGACCTGAGAGTCGACCTCCGCCGGTGAGACACCAGGTCTGTCCAGCAGCGCCGCCAGCGCGGTCCGGAACTCGCCCTTGTCTTTCGGATGGGTAATATCCATGCACGGCTCGGTCAATATCCGGCGGCGCCTCGGCGGGTGGGGCGCGTTCGCGTCGCCGCAAACCCTCAGCGCGAGCCCGGATGATCGCGCAACAGTCTGCCCGGAACTCGCGTTGAATACCCTTCAACGTTCAGATCGCTCCGGGGGATCACCGCGACCGTCCACGGACTGGCGGGCTCCAGCCCGGTCGACCGCTCGCCGCCGGGATCCAGCAGTCTTTCCTGGACCCGGGTTTTCGAACCCTCCCGCCAGACGCGGACGATTCGGATCCCCTGCTCGCTGTTCGGCGTCGGCCCCAGACCGGCAATCAGCACCATTTGAGTATCAAATGAGACGGGCACGTCGGTCAGGGGAATCTGCGCGAGCGTGGCGGGGTCCCTGGCGAGAATTCGCACCGGCCGGCCGATCCGGGAATAAGTGCCGCCCGCCTGCCACAAGATGGGGATATCCTCGGCGGCGGCGTCCCGCCTGTCGGCGCTCCGCTGGGTGCTGCAACCGATGCTCGTGGCCCCGGGCATGAGGCAGGCCCCCGCCAGCAGGACCGTCCCGGCCACGTGATGCCAATAAGGATGAATCGTCCGTCGGTTCATGACCCCATGATAACCGAGCCCACCGCATCTCACCACGCCGGGCCGGGTGAAAAAGCCAAGGGACCGGGGACTCGGATCGCTCGCCCCCGAATTCGGAGCGGGCGTCAGGCGCGGCCGGTTCGAAACCGCGGCGCCGAGCACGCTACGGCCACGCCTCAGCCCGTCCACCTATCATCCGGTGGACGCCTGGCTCTCAACGGGTGGTCCGACGCACTCCCCGGTCATGAGCGTGCAAACGCGCGCGGACACCGTTCTCCAGGTCGCGAATCAGCCATGAAAAACGCGACGGGCTCATGGTTCCACCCTTTCGTCCTGGCCTGGTTGGCGTCGGCCTCGGGCGGATCGCCGCTGTTGGCCCTCATGATCTCCGCGGAAGACTATCCGGTCGACCCGACCAGGATCGCCAAACCCTGCGACGAACTCATGGCTGCGATCATTCGGTATCCGAACGACACCGGCGCGCGCATCACCAGCGTTGCCATCGCGCCCAATTACATCATGACCGCCGGCCATTGGGGAACCGCGATCAACTACCGGGTCCGGCGCGAAGGCGACCCGGCCACCTACCGCGTCGCGGACAAGCGCAGCGGATACCCTGCGATCGACATCCAGGTGCTTCGAGTCGAGCGATGCACGGGCGAACCTCCGAACGTATGCGGTCTGACCGAGAACGCGAACTGGACACAATGGGCAGGCCTTTACGACCAGCAAGATGAAGCCAATAAGGAGAGCACGATCGACTCCTACGGCCCGCTGCAATCGGGAAACGGGCCGTGGGGATACCTGCACTGGGCGAGGAATCTGATGCTCGACCGGAGTGTGATCCTCGGTGGGCCTTACATGAAGTACCAGCTCACCCACGCCACCACCGGCGATTCGGGCAGTCCGTGGTTCATCAAGAACGGATGGGATTGGCAGGTGGCCGGCCTGCAGAAAACCACCGGTGTGAACGCCCAGAATGTCTGCGAGCAGGTGGAGTGGATCGAAGCGATCATCGACACATTGAACAACGCCCGTCCTCCGGAAAAACAGGAGGTCGATCCCCATCCACCCCCGCCGGAAACACTCGGTTCGAGATGGACCGGAACGGTATCCGGCGCTTGGGACGAACCGGGCAACTGGGATCCGGCTGTCCCGGGAGTCGATGACATCACGATTGTCGATCTCCCAGACGCGCAGGAAACCGGGCCGAGCCCGTGGATCGACGCCGGAACCGCGGCCGTCGCGGAGGAACTGGGTATTGGATACCGCCGGACCGGCGAACTCGCTCAAACCGGCGGCACGCTCACCGTCAAGGAGGGAGTCTACCTGGGCATCAAGCCGGACGGCACGGGAACGCTCTCTTTGTCGGGAGGAATGCTGTCAGCCGATACCTTGCGGGTCGGCGATCAGGGAACCGGCACGTTGCGGATCGCCGACAGTTCAGTGGCGGTGAAACTCGCCAATCTGTCGTTCGGTCCGGCCGGTTCGTTCGATGCCGTCGCGGGCACGACGATCGACATGGCTGAACCGGGCACGCATTACGACCATCGATTCACGATCCACGCGGGGGCCGTCGGCACGAACCTGTCGGGGCTGGGTCAAACTCATTTCAGGGTCGCGTTCGCGGACGGAGAACCCGGGTCGCCGACCGTGTTTTTTCAGATCGAGGCGGCCGGCGCCCCGTTGAGTGAGGCGGACCCGGCGTCCAGCTTCTCAACCGCCAACTTCGTCATCGACACGCTGAGCGTCGGCGTCGATCCGAACACTCTCGGACAGGGAACAACCCCGACACAGGTCGTGATCCAGGTCGCCGACATCTCGGACAATCAGCCCGGTCCCGATCCGGAGGCGGTGTACGCGAACCATCTGATCATTCTGCCGGGCGCCACGTTCACGTTCTGGCCGGCCGATGGGTACGGCTGCCGGCGGATCCACCTTTACTATCGCAATGGAGGGGCCCCCAAAAGGCTCATGCCGGGTGACGCCAACCTGGACGGGACGGTGGACACCCTGGACTACGCAGTCGTCGGTCTACCGAAAACGTGCGACGCGACCTGGGCGGATGGCGACTTCGACGGAGACCGGGACGTGGACGCCGACGACCTGCGGCTTTGGCGGTTCAATCGCACGGTCCTATACGTGAACGACGCCCTGACAACCGGCGCCAACACCGGCGATACGTGGGAAAACGCGCTGCACGGCTTCGTCGAGACCCAATCGCCGCTCGCGCGTGCCCTTTCAATGGCCCGCGGTGAGAATTGCGTCGCCGACGCGTACGCCGGCCCGCGCGACGGTTCCGTCCTGGCGGGCTCGCGGGAGATCTGGGTGGCCGCGGGCACCTACGTTCCAACGTCCGACGGCGATCGCGCGAAATCGTTCCTGGTCACCAACCACGACGCGATTTACGGAGGATTCCACGGCACGGAGACCTCGCGAAGTGAACGCGACGTTCTCACCCACGTCACGATCCTGAGCGGAGACTTGAACGGCGACGACGGCAGTGGAGGCGAGACCAGCGACAACAGCTACCACGTCGTCACCACCAACAATGCCGGTGCCCCGGCCATCCTCGACGGTTTCACGATCACCGCGGGCAACGCCGTCCTGGATGACGGCGGCGGGATATCCAATCTGTTCGGCCGCCCCACCGTCGCTCGCTGCAACCTGGTCCGAAACAAGGGCGGCGCCATGTATGTCGAGGGAGGAAGCCCGACCATCACGCACTCTCTGTTCGGCTCCAATTCCGCAGCGTCCGGTGGAGGAATCTTCAATCATCGCGGTAACGTATCGCTCACGAATTGCGTCCTCCACGACAACATCGCGCAGTCGAGCGGCGGCGGAATTCACAACGACGGCGGCGACATGACGCTGGTGAACTGCGTGCTATTCCGCAACCTGGCCGACAGCGGGGGTGCGATCGGCAACCCCTCAGGCCATCTGTCGATGACCAACTCCATCGCCCGGGGCAACACGAGCACCTCCGGACCCCAGCCTCAGGTACCCGACACAACCACCGTCACCTATAGTTGCATTCAGGACCGTTGGGAGGGACTGGGCAACACCGGCGCCGATCCACGATTCGTATCCCCCGAGACCGGCGATTTCAGACTGGCGGCCGGCTCGCCCTGCCTGGACGCGGGCAATAACGCCGCGGTCCCCGTCGATGTCACCACGGACCTCGCGGGCAACCCGCGTTTCGCCGCGTATCCCGGCGCACTTCCCTGCCGATACGCGCCGGGCACCTGCGGCACGCCTCCGATCGTCGACATGGGGGCGTATGAATTCAACGACTATGACCCTCTGGCCGACGACGATCGCGACGGCATCCCCAACGGAAACGACTTGTGTCCTGATACCATTCCTGGCATCACCGTGGATGCACAGGGCTGCCCTCCGTTGATTCCCGGCGACACCGACCGGGACGGAGACGTCGACGACGCCGATATGCGTGCCCTGGCGGGTTGTCGTACGGGCCCCGCCGTTTCGTACGACGCTCGCAACCTGCCGCCGGCTTGCAGACTCCTCCCGGACGAAGCCGGCCGGCTCGCGGTCGACTTCGACCGGGACGCTGACGTCGACCAGTCCGACTTCGGCATCTTCCAGCCATGCTACAGCGGCGAGGGCAAGCCGGGCGATCCGCTGTGTGCAAACTGAGCGGATGCAGTCCACTGCCGTCATTTTCAGCTCAGCAGCTTCGCATAGGCGTCCGCAGTTGGGGGGGACGGGCAAGTCGCCACGGCAACTCCCCTGCGGAGAGATGCCTCCCCCATAAACGCGAAACTCTTCCGCCGAAAACGGCTCTACCGGCCGGCCACCGTGATCTCCAGGGCCCGCGCGGCTCTCAGGGCCAGGCACGTGTTCCTCATCCCGCAAGCGTCGGCCCGCGCGAAGGTGACCCGATGCGTGCCCGGCACGCCCGCTACGCGCAGCGTCAGCGCGGCCATGGTCTGCTGCCCGGTCCACAAGCCCTCGGCGTTCAGGACACACAGGCCTGCCCCATAGGCGCCGACACTTTTTGCCCATCGATCTGGCTGCATTAGCTGTTACTGGACACTTCAGGAGCATCATCCTGCGCCCGTAGGACCAGCACCGTCGCCTTATCGAGAATGCAGACGGACTTCTGACCATTGACCTTCCACACGCCGTGAAACACGCCGCACACGCATTCGTTGGGGGTGATCTGGATATCCGGGTCGTCCAGGATGGTGGCGGCCGACAGGTTCCCCGCGATGATATCGCCCGTATATCGTCCAAGCTTAATGTTCCCGGTAATGCTCCCCGACGCCGACAGGCTCCCTGGCGAGGGACCGCGGAAATCGAAGTCGGCGGTTATGTCTCCTCCGGCAGAAACACCTCCAAGTTCGAGAAGGTGTCCTCTCCACGATCCTGTGATGTTTCCGCCCACACTCATGCTGACTGCACCGTCTGACTCGTTGACTTCCAGGCTGTAACAGTTCCCAGTAACTTTGCCAGTGATCGACGTATGCGTCATCAGCCCGATATGTATACCATTTCCTCCGCCGGAAGGCCCTATGTGGCGCGCGCCTGCACTGCCGTATTCGGGGGTACTGCCACTACCTCCCATGATAGTGATTCTGATTGCCGAACTGATAACACATTTTGCCTCGATCAGTTCGATGTCCCCGAGTGTTCCATCAGAATTCTTCGCGTGAATCCAGTAACTGCTTGCATTACCGACCAGGCGCCAAAAGTAGACTTTCTTGGCGTTCTGGTCGATCTCCACTTCTCCTGGTTCGTCAGATTTACCGCAATACATACCTGGACCAACAAGTGGAGCGTCAACCCACGTCCCTCCCAAATACTTCTTCACATAGATGGTCTGAGACTGAGCAAAAACAGTGGCTGGAAAAACCGCAAGAATGCAGGCCCACATAGCTGTAATTCGAGCCGCCATTGGCATCTTAAGTTGCACCATCGAACATCTCTCCAACGACAACGCTAACAAAGTGGATCGTGATGACCTGATCAGCCGAGAGTAGTTGCGGATGCTGGTTCTATGCCATCTGAATAATCAATTGAACGCCGTCGGCCTGAGGCGTTATTCCTTCCACATGCAACCGTGCACCGGAAACCGTGAACGGCGTCAGATCCGGGAAACGCCCCAGTACCACATCCTCACCCAGAGGGATTACGAGTTTCAAGCTCTGAGAATCAAAAAGGAGGAGCCTCATGAAATCTGTGGTCCCGTTGCTTGCGTAGGACAAGAAACCAGCAAACTCAGGGTCACCGGAGAGGTCATAGAACCCCGGCTGGTCGAACCACAGATCGTCTCCGATGATCGTGGAGGGATCGGCCCACTTTTGCCCAAACGGATCCTCGTAACCAAACACGACCTGGAACTCCGGCCCAACCGCCCCCTCCAGCCAGATGTGCATTTCGTCGCCTCTGGAAACCACGAGGTCTCCAAACGCGCAACCCGTACTCCAAAGAACGATGCCCACGCACGCCGCCAGAGGTTTCATCGCAACTCCCTCGCGATCTTGGATTGGATATCCTGTCGCCGGTTTCGTCCGCCCTTTCGTTCCGCTCCACGACGAAGGACGGTCTATTTGACACCTAGCGCTATAGCCGATTCGCCTCTCCATCAAGGAAAAACCTCATCCAATCGGAAGTTTTTTTGACAATCTCAATTACTTGGCACTCGCCCAGCCGCCGCCGTCGGTCGGCTTGTACGTTTCCTTTCCCACCCAGATCTCGGTATTGGCCTGCGCGGCGGCGAGGGCTTGGTGAAGATCGTGATACGCATCAAGCCAACTCGAGCCGTTTCCGTTCTTGGTCGTATCGACGTAGATCATTGCGGGTTCCGGCGCGGTGCTGAAGCTCCAGACGTCGCCGACCGGGAGGGCGCCGTTGCGCCGACCGGCGAGGAGACATCACCCGTTTCCCCTTTGTTCGCCGGTCGCCCCGGGTCATCCCATCGCCTTTGACGCCCGTTCGTCAGTAATCAGTGATGTCCCCTTTGTTCCTGCTGTCCCCTTTGTTCCTCCTGGCTGAGAACAAAGAACGTCCCGTCGCCGGAGATCCTGCACGGCCGGAGCCAGTCCCCATTTTGTCCACCAAGGCGCGCACCACGCCGGCGGGCTTGCGGCCTCAGTGCTGGCCGGGGAGGGCTTTTATTCGGTTAGCCGATCTGTGAGGTGTCCGGGGAGAGGGGAACAGTCCCCGAACTTCTCGCACACCCTCCGAATGACTCCCCGCCATTGTTGACCTTCTCCCGGTCTCGCACGTATTATCATCCCTCGCGACACCAAACTGGAAAGGAACCCTCCATGCGTACCATGAAGCTCTCATTCGCTTTGGTCTGCACGTGCGTCCTGACGGCGTCGCCCCTGACCGCCCAGGAGCAGGGCAAGTCCGATCGCCAGGCCCGACAGAAGCAACTGATCGGCCAATTCGACAAGGACAACGACGGCAAGCTCAACGAGCAGGAGCGGCAGGCCCTTTTGGAGCACTTGAAGACCAGGCGGACGAGTCAGACCAGCCGCCCCGCCACTTCCGTGGCCGACCTGCTCAAGATCCCCCCGGGTGTCAAGCTGCTCGCCGACGTCGAATACGCCCGTGCCGACGGTCATCCGCTGCTTCTGGACATCTATCTGCCCGAAGAAGAGTCCCGGCCTTTGCCGGTCATCATCTGGGTCCATGGCGGCGCCTGGGTTGCCGGCAGCAAGGCCCCGTGTTCGCTTGCTTCCTTTTCCGCCAAAGGCTATGCGATCGTGAGCATCAGCTATCGACTCACGGGAACCGCTCAGTTCCCCGCGCAGATCCACGACTGCAAGGCGGCGGTTCGGTGGGTCCGGGCCAATGCCGCCCGGTACGGTTTCGACCCCGATCGCGTGGGCGCTGCCGGAGGATCGGCCGGCGGACACCTGGTGGCTTTGCTCGGCACCTCGGGCGACGTGAAGGAACTCGAGGGCGAAGTCGGCGGGAACCTCGAATACTCGAGCCGGGTCAAGGCGGTTTGTGATTTCTGCGGGCCGACCGATTTCACCACCGCCGACTATGTCCGCGACGCGACGAAGAACGAAACCGAAACACTGCAAAATGCGCTGGTCAAGCTGCTCGGCGGCCCCTGGGCCGAGAAGCGGGAGGCGGCCAACTTGGCCAGCCCGGTGTACCACATCTCCAAGGACGACCCGCCGTTCCTCATCGTCCATGGCGACGCGGACAAGGTCATCGCGGTCAAGCACAGCCAACGACTGTATGACAAGCTGAAGGAGGCCGGTCTCGACGCCACCTTGCACATCGTCAAGGATGGCGGCCACGGCGTCGGCCAGTACCCCGGCGTGCTCGAGAAGACGCTCGCCTTCTTCGACAAGCATCTGAAGAAGCCCGCGGCCTCGCGGGCGGGCGAATAGCTGCCCGCGAGCACTCACATGCAAACCTTCGTGCATGACTGGATCGCCGGCGTGAAGTTTTGCTTTCTCCTGATCGGTATCGTCGCCTGCGCGCTGCCATCGGCCTGCACCCCCCCACCCGCGACCACCCACACGCCGGAACGCAAACCCGCTTCCACGCACGAGGGCACCGCACCCGATTGGGTGAAGAGAGTCCCCGATCGGATGGCTGAGATTCTCGTGGAGAGACATTTGTGCAAGAACGGGCCGGCATGGGGAGCGGCCCGGCGCGATCCGACCGGCAAGCTTTACGGCCATCTGGAGTTCGAGGAAATCGGATCAGCCGGCTTCTGCCATCTCGTCGAGGAATACGACCTCTGGGACAAGGTGCCGCCTCTGACGGTTCGGGAGAAAAAGAAGTCGCTGCAATACTGGCAGAGCTGGCAGGACCCCGAGACCGGGGTGTTCCGGGACCCCAGGAACCTCCAGCGCCACGTTGGGGAAAAGTACGTCGTCAACCTGATCCGGTTTTTCGGCGGAGAACCGCTCTACCCGCAACAGAAAACTCAGACGATGCTGGCCCGGGACGCATCGGGAAAGATCGACACGAAGAGCTTTCTGGATCGCGCCTGGAACGACCCCAATTGGGCCCAGGGCGGATGGGGGGCGGGTTCCAATACCGGCTATATCGCCTGCCAGATCCTCGACGCGATCAACGAAGGCCACACCGAACTGATTCCCGACCTGGAGAAGGGATTGGAAGGTATCCTGTCTCATCAGGACCCGGCTTCAGGGCTCTGGGGACCGCCATCGGCCGACCTGGACCACCGGATCGGTGGAACCCTGAAGGTCGTCACCCGGCTCTATTTCACGATGGGCGTCAACGTGCCCTACGCGGAGCGGCTGGCGGACTCGCTGATCGAACACGAGCGAAACGGCGATTGGTATCGCGTCGGCCAGAGTTTCTGCGTCCCGCAAAACGTCATCTGGATGGCGGCCTTCTGCCTGGAAGCATGTGACTACCGACGAAACGATTTGCTCGGAGTCCTGAAGTCGAAAGTCAAGGAATACCAGGAATGGGTGATGCCCGACGGCACCCTGCTGCTCCACCGGGGCGATCCGACCAGCGCCTGCGTCGAAAACGTACACCTGACTTCGCTGAGCATCCTCTCGGGCTACCTCGGCTGGACGGACAGCCCCTTCAAGACGCCGATCGATATGACGGCCATCCGCAAGAAATGGGAGTCCTACCGGTATCGGCCCGTCGTCCAAAGCGACGGCTCGGTCAAGATCGTGGATACCTCAGCGGCCGACCGACCATCGATGAATTGATGAGGCGAAACACCGCCACCCGGCTTGAATGAACGGAGAACTCGATCCGCCGGACCTTGAAGCCCGTCTGGCGCCTCGGCCACCGAGCGCATGCCCGCCGCACCCTCATGCACCGCGCTGAGGAGGCCGCTCGACCGGGCATAGCCGGGCGGCCGCGTGTCTCGCCACCGGGAAAACTCCACCGCCTTTTCAACCGATCCACCCAAGTATTCTCCTGGGAGTCCAGGTACAGCGTACAACCCTGTGGCCCGTTCGCGTGACGTCGTCGGTCAAGCGTATTCCCGGCATGAACTACACACCCGCCATCGGCGAGCGCGACCCGACCGCTGAAAGATCCACGCAATACCCGCGCCTCGAACGAGTCGAGACGCAAATCCATCGGAATCCGCGCGCCGCGGCTAGCCGGCCGACAGCATCGTGCCTACGATCACTGCCGAACCTTGTGTTTGGGTTTGCCGCCCACGACGGATTAAAGAGACACAGGCATGTCCCTGGAGGATTACGCAAGCCATGCATCGGGGGGAGAATACCGGCGCGGGGGTTGATACCCCGCTCCGCACACTCTCAATCCGCGGACTGTTCCACCAACGCGGGCCGCGGCCCGTCCGCGTCCTCGTCGTCGCTGATGCCCCTGTCCCTGTTCGGCGACATCTCCGTACGGCCCGGAGGCGTCCTGGCCGGACCGGGCCCATCATGCAAACGCGTTCTCTCGAAGCACATCCGCGCCCCGTTGTTCCGCGTGAGGCGTCCGGGGGGCATAGGCCGGCCGTCGCGACGAACAGGTCGGCCATCGCGCGCCTCAAATCCGGGCGGCTCGTGACGCCCGCGTATGCCCCACTCGAAGAATGTCGGTCGGGGCCTGACGCCGTTGCGTGAACGGTTCGAACGCCCCGTGAGCGATCGCATGTGGAGAAGGAGTAGGACCATGACCTCAAGGAAAGTGCATTTTCGACTATTGGTATGGGGGACGCTGACGGCGCTCGCCTCGTCGTCGGGCGCGCTTGCGCAGGAGGAGCCCTCTTCGGCGGTTGCGCAAACAACCGTATCCCAGGGGATCGATCCGGAAGCGTTCCGAGCGGCGCTGCTGCAATTCGTCGGGATGGCCGGAGGGCAGATGCAACCCTCCAACGATCTCTACGGACAGATTGCCGCCCTGGACACCGAGACGCTGCAGGCCTTGTACGATGCCTGGCCCGACCCCAGCGGGTTCGCCGACATCGTCAACCGGATGGCCACCCAAATGGCGGCGGGCCCGTCCGGCCCCGGACCCGACAACCTGGGAACCGTCGGGTTGATCCAGCCCACCCACGTCGTGCCCAACTCGATCATCGGCGTGCTACCCCCCTGCGAATCCTTCGAACCGGATTATCCGTCGAGCGGGCTGCTGGACTTCCTGACCAGCCTGGGACTGGCGAACGTCCAGCCGGACCAGCGCTGCACGGACGACGACGTGGAGATCTTCGCGACGGCGAAAATCGCCGCCGAGGTCGCTGCCATCGCCGCACAGGCGCTCTGCGACCACATCACGGTCATCCTCGGTGAGGGTACCAACGCGCCGTTCTGTGTCGCGGCCGGCATCGCCAACGGCGTGAAAGCCGCCGCCCAGGTAGTTCTGGACGCCTGCCAGGAACTCACCAACCAGGTCGACTCCGCGGAGATCGAGGGAACGTTCGAGAACACGAAGACGATCATCGACGCGTTGTGCTGCGTAACCCCCGACCAGTCGCGCAAGGGGCATGGCTGCGACGGCGAGGACAGCGATTGCGACGGCACGGTCGACGAATGCGACGAGGACACCTTCGGCCCGGACGTCTTCGTGGATCCCGCCATCCGGGGCGAATGCTTCAAGGATGCCGCGGACGCCATCGCCGCCCTTCAGCAGGCGGTCGAGACCAGCGACGACTGCGGCAACGTCACCATCGAGACCAACATCGCCGGTGCCGAATGCGACGTCGAAGGATCGGTCAAAGTCACCGATGATTGCGGCAACGACACCTCGCTGGGCGGCGTGGGCTTCCGCATCGACGGCGAGGCGCCCCAAGTCACCTGCTCGGTCACGACAACCGTCCTCACGCCGCCGAACCTGTCGTATACCAACGTCGGGTTCAGTTACTCGGCCGTCGACAACTGCGGCGGCGATCTGAAGGTCGAGGTGAAGGTGACCAGCGACGAACAAACGACGCTGCCCCCCGGCGTCGGGAAAGCCTCTCCGTACCCCGATGCCGCCATACTTCGTACGATCGACGGCACGCTCGTGGGCGTACTGCTTCGTAACGAGCGGGGCGGAGGCGGCGACGGACGTGTGTACACGATCCACGTCTTCGCCACAGACCAGTGCGGAAACGTGGGCTACTCGTCGTGCAGCGTCTCCGTTCCCGCCGCCGACGGGATTCCCGCCGTCGATAGCGGGCAGTACTTCGACGCGACGGGTATCAACTGACGCGGACGAACTCAGTCGGGTCCGCACCCGAAGAACGCCCTTTCAGGCGAACACGAAACCAGGTTCCTGCTTCGCCGCGGGGCTGTAAAGTCGTCTGACAAAAACTTTCCGCGGGACCCGCATCCCGCCGGCCCAATCGACCGGCCGGGGGCGGGTCCTTCTCTTTTTCCGAGCCGGTTGCGATGTGGCCCGTGCTACGGGCTTCCCAGCCCGTGAAGCTCCGTTTGGTGGTAAACGTCGGCCGCCCGGCAAACATGGGCAAGATGCCCACTCCGCGCCCACCTCCCAACCGGCTCCGTTTTTCCGAGTTGGCATGGCGGAATCCGAGGAGTTGTGGTACCATACCTGTCGAGGCCGGAGAGCGGGGCAAAGCAATTCGTCGGGCACTTCAAATCGCGCGGAGCAAGAGCGCTCGTCGGCCGGACCGACCGTCTCACACGGCATGGGAGGTGCAACCGGGATGCACAGAACGCGCACCAACCCGATCGGGACCGCGGACGATCGCACGGTCGACCGCGGGCGGCGCCGACGGCCGTCACCTCCAGGCTTCACGCTGATCGAGGTCCTGGTCGTCGTCGCGATCATCGCCCTGATCGTCGCGATCCTGCTTCCCAGCCTCAAGTACGCCCGGGCGCACGTGAAATGCACGATGTGCCTGACTAACCTGCACGACACCGGCATGGCGATGCACCAGTATACGGTCGAATACAAGTCGTACTACCCGCTGGTCCCGTACATCGGAAGCTCGATTTACTGGGACAATCCCGGCGCGGACGACAACCTCTTCGTGCTCTGGTGGGCCAAGCTG
>JAPKGY010000151.1 GCA_026647385.1 Phycisphaerae bacterium
CGATCTCGCGCGTCGAAGCGCCGGCCAACACGAGCGTCGTCTGCCAGCGCGTGCCGCGAGCGGGCTCGAATCCAACGGCGAAATCGACGCGCCCGATCGCCTGGGGTGAGCCGAGGTGGCCGGCGGTCATTGCCTGCTTGGTGAACGTGTGGCCGGGCTCGCGCACCGAGCCGCAGTGCGACATCATCGGATCGGTGGCGGTGACCGCAACCGCGATTTCGCGGAAGTGCTGCACGACCAGGTTGTCCGAAGCCTGGATGCCGTTGCGGTAGTCGACGTCGCCCAGAGCCAGACGGAAGTAGTGCATGAACTGGACGGCGCCGATCCGTTCTCCCTTGGTTACGACGATCCGCCGCAGCAGGGCCTGGTGCTGGGCGGGGCAGACGTCGGTGATTTCGAGGCTCAGGTCCATGTCGCGGTGCGTCAGACGGGTGACCAGGACGTTGCTGGCGTGCTCGAATGACTGGGTGGGGGTCCAGGCCTCGTCGAAGCACCACAGGAAGCGCTCGGCGTGCGGGCCGTCGACGAATCGGACGGCGAACATGCCCTCGCGGACGTTCTGTGCGTAATCGATGCGGGGATAGAAGAAGCCCATGAGTTCGCCGGACCGGCCGAAGGTCGCCAGACACATGCCGTTGCCGGCCGCCGCGGTTGGAACAAAAACACTCATGGCAATCGGGGCGTCCTATAAGAGGGTGTCTGAGCAGTCCGGTCCACCCTTGGGGTGCAGGCAGACTTCCGCCCTTGTGGCGCAGGCTTCCAGCCTGCTTTCGGAGCTTGCCCGCCTGATGAGGCAGGAGTGCAGCCCAAGTGGCCGCACCACCAAACACCGCTTTTCACACACCCTCAAAGACAGACTATCCTGGGTAAACACTGTACCCCGGCCGGTCGGGTTTTTCCACGGCAAGCAGCGCTCCGGCAGTTCCAAACCACGGAGCAACATGAACTTCGGGTTATTCATCGGTCCGCAAAACGCTCCACCCTGAACGGAAACACGGGGTTGAACAATAAGGATGGCCAGCTCGGCCTGGCGGGCTGAGGGAACGATTATTCTCGGACGTTGACGGATGGCCGTCGCACCGGTGCGGGCGGGTTGTTCATGGGCCAGGTCAAAGCTTGGCAGGGACATCGACGGGCCGGTTTGCCCGGATGGCGTCGGCTGTCAGGTGTGCGAGGGCGACGGCGTTCCGGGAGTCGCGCGGGGGGCAGAGGGCCGGTGCGCGGTTCTGTTCGATGCAGGTCAGAAAGTGGTCGATTTCGGCGTAGTACCCGTCGTGGTCCGGGAGGTCGGGGGTGAAGGCGGAGCCTTCGGTCGGATAGACCGAGAGCGGCTTGCCCCGATCGAGGTCGTAGACCGCGGCCGCCTTGGCGAACCGGGCGGTGAAGCCCATATTGAAGCCAAAGCCTGGAGGCATATCCCAGTACCCCTCCAGTTGGACACAGGGGACGGACGGATAATGCCACAAGGCGTGGATGCGGTCGAAGCCGTCGGGCGAGGAGCCCCAGCCTTGCGCGGTGATGGCCCGGGGTTGGCCCAGCGCGTACAGGGCGAAGTCGATGTCGTGAACGTGGAGGTCGAGGAGGGCTCCGCCGGAGAGTCCGGGCTGGGTGATCCAGTTGTTCAGCGAGTGGCTGGGATACTCCGCCTGTCGTCGCAAGCTGAGAGAGAGCAGTTGGCCGAAGCGCTTGTCGTCGATCGCCTGCTTGAGGTAGGCGTACTCCGGCCAAAAGCGGATGCAATGGGCGATCATGAACTGGCCGGTGGCTTTGGCGGCGGCGGCGAGCATGGCGTCGCAGTCATCAAGGCTCAGCGCCATGGGCTTCTCGCACAGGACGTGCTTGCCGGCGACCAGGGCGGCCGAGGCCGTTTCCCTGTGCAGCCGCGTGGGGAGGCAGATGTCGATCAGGTCGATCTCGGGATCGGCCACGATATCGTGCCAATCGGGATAGGGCTTGATGCCGGCCAAGTCGCGCTGGGTGCCCTGCTTGTCGCCGATGTTGCCGCCGATCCTGGACCAGTCGCCGGCAAGGCGGTCGGCCTCCTTGTCACAGAGCGCGGATACGCGGGCGCGGCCGGGCATCTTCTCGTATTGGTTAAAGTGATTGCGGCCGATGAATCCGGCACCGATCAACCCGACACGAATCATCCCTCACTCCCGTCGGTCGTGGGCGTTCCCCGAAAGAACGCGGTCCGTTGGACAAGCTTGACCCCACCGGGGTAACCAAAACGGGGTCTCGGCACTTCAATCGGCCGACCCTTCGGTCCGGGTCGCGTTCCGCCCGATCTGGAGAATTCCACGGCTTCTTGTGCTCGGAGCCTGGAACAGCCCGCGCGGGCGTTCGCGCGGGGGCATGGTAACCGCATCGGGCGGCTTGCGAAAGGGGGCGGGCGGCCTATCATGCGGGCACAATGCTGAACAAGACTTTCATTCTGGCGGTATCGGTTGTGGTGCAGGCAGGCTGGGCGGCGGACGTGCCCTGGCCGGAACATCCCCGCCCCGATTTCGAGCGGACGCCGTGGGTGAACCTGAACGGTCCGTGGTCGTTCGCGTTCGACCCGGAAGACGCGGGCCTCAAGGCGGAGTGGTACAAGCCGGGCGCGGCGATCTTCGATCGCCAGATCGTCGTGCCCTTCCCGTGGGAATCGAAGTCGAGCGGGATCAGCCGGCCCGACTACCAGGGCGTTGCGTGGTACTCCAGGGAGATCGCGATGCCCAGCGGTCCGGGTTGGCAGGGCAAGGATGCCTGGCTGATCGTCGGTGCGTGTGACTTTGAGTCGAAGATCTGGGTGAACGGCCAATTCGCTTTGGAGCATGCGGGGGGGTACGTGCCGATCGAGGTCAACCTGGCGGCGTACGCCAAGCCCGGCGAGAAGGCGGCGATCGTCGTGCGGGTGGTGGACCGGGCGGAGCACGAGCAGCCGCTCGGCAAGCAGGTGAAAGCGTGGTACACGCGAACGAGCGGCATCTGGCAGACGGTGTATCTCGAGCCGCGGGCTCAGGCGTTCATCCGGGCGATCCGGACCACGCCGTACATCGCGACCGGCACGATGATGTACGAGGTGGAGGTGAACAAGCCGGCACCGGCCCATACGGTTGTGGCATCGAGCCCGGACGGATCGTTCGAGACGAGCGGGCTGGCGTACACCCGCGAAGCCACGGTGGTACAGGTTCCGGTGAAGGTGCGCGAGCCCCGGTTGTGGACGCCGGAGTCGCCGACGCTGTACCCGGTGGTGCTGACGCTGCGCGATCACACCGGGGCGACGGTTGACGAGGTGCGGAGTTATTTCGGCCTGCGCGAGGTTTCGGTCGGGCCGGCACCGGGCGGGCCTTATCGATACGTGTACCTCAACGGTCAGCCGGTGTACCTGCGCGGGGCGCTGCACCAGTCGTTTCATCCGGACGGGATCCATCAGTATCCGGATGACGCCGCAGTGCGGGCCGACTACGAGATCGCCAGGCGGCTCGGGCTCAACATGCTGCGGATACACATCAAGGTGCCGTTGCCGCGCGAACTGTACTGGGCGGACAGGCTGGGCATGATCGTCATGCAGGATATGCCGTCATTCTGGCAATACACGCCGCGGTCGCAGCAGTGGTGGCGGGAGATGACCGAGGCGGCTATCGCCCGGGATCGCAACCACCCGTCGGTGTTGTTCTGGATCCTGTTCAACGAGTCGTGGGGTCTGGACGACGGAAAGTACAAGGAAGGGTTGTACGACGCGGAGCGACAGGCGTGGGTCGGGCGGATGGTGCACTGGGTGAAGAAGCTGGACCCCACCCGGCTGATCGAGGACAACTCGCCCTGCCATTACGATCACGTGTTGACGGACATCAACACCTGGCATTTCTATATCAACGGCTACCCCAAGGCCCGCGATCATATCGCCGAGGTCGTCGAGAAGACCTACCCGGGCTCGACGTTCAACTACGCGAAGGGGTATCGTCAGTCCGATGCTCCGCTGTTGAACAGCGAGTACGGCGGGATCGGGGCCCGGTCGGGCGACCGCGACATCAGCTGGTGTTTCAAGTTCCTGACCAACGAGCTGCGCCGATACGCCAAGATTTGCGGCTACGTCTACACCGAGCTTTCGGATATCGAGTTCGAGCACAACGGTTTCGTCAATTACGACCGCACGCCGAAGGAATTCGGATACGAATTCTGGTATCCGGGTTTCGCGGTGGCGGACCTGAATAATGCCGATTTCGTGGCGATCGACGCGCCCCCGATCGTGGAGCTGGCGCCGATGCAGGACCGCGAGATCCCGGTGCGAGTGAGTCATTATTCGTCGCGGACAGCCCAGGAGCCCACGCTGCGATGGCGGGTGGACTGGCTCGATCGGTTTGGCCGACGGTTTGAGGGCCGGTGGCGGACACAGCCCGCGACGTGGCGGCTTTTTGACGTAGTCGATCAGCCGGCGATCCGCGTGGCAGCGGACCATCCGACGGGTGCGGTGGGGGCCCTGCTGGTCGAACTGGCCGACGGCGAAACCGTGATCGCGCGGAACTACGTGAACCTGTTCGTGGTTCGGGAGGCGTCCCCGTGGGTCGAGGCCGTCGACGCCTCCACGGTGGACGTCCGCGTCCTGCCGACGGATTACGCCGCCTGGACGCTGACGGCGCCGAAGCCGGCGGGTGAGGGAGGTACGCAGCAGATGGCGGCCGGTGAGGGCGCGGGGTCCGTCGAGTATCAGATCGAGTTGCCGTCGTCGCTGCACCTCGATGAACTCAAGGCGATGAGCGTGCTGGGTGAATTGGGCTCGTGCGCCGGCGATGCGAAGGTGGATTGGCCTCAACTGCGATACGGGACCGATCGGCCTCAGACCGACGTGCGTAAGTGGCCTTCGGACGTGCGGCTTTCCTTGAACGGCCACGAGGTGGGATCGATCGCGCTGGCGGATGATTTCGCGGACGCCGCCGGCGTGCTGTCGTATCGACTGGGTTTCGACGGCGCGCACGGGCAGTGGGTGGAGCAGACGGTGCCGGAGTCCGTGCTCGCGCGACTGCGGGTCGAACTGGAAAAGGACCAGGTGCTTCGGGTGCGTTGGGAAGTGCCGGCCGACGCGAAAAACAAGGGGGGCATCACGGTCTATGGCGAGCAACTCGGCGCCTACCCGGTGCTTCCGACCGTGCGGTTAACCTTTGACGGCGGCGGGCATGGGCTGGGAGAGCATTTCACATCGGACGTGCCGGTCGCAAGGAATGGCCTTCACCCGAAGAGGCCGTGAGGGATTGGCGATGACGGGCAAGGAGCGATGTCTGAACGCGATCGCGGGTGAGCCGGTGGATCGGGTGCCGGTGTTTCCGCTGCTGATGTTCTTCGCGGTGGACCGGGCGAAGATCACGTATCGCCGGTATGCGACCGATGCGGCGGCTCTGGTGGATGCGCAGTTGAACATGCGGCAGTTCAACGTGGATGCGCTAACGGTATGCTCGGACGCCTTTCGCCTGTCGGCGGACCTGGGCGGGGACATGGAGTATCCGGAGATGGCTCCGCCTCGGCTGACGAGGCCCTTGGTGCGGAACGAGGCGGATTTGAAGCGTCTGGGGCGGCCCGATCCGCTGGGGAAGGGGAGTCGGATGGCCGACCGGGTCGCGGGCGTTCGCGGGATTGCCCGGGCCGCGGGCGAAGAATGCCTCGTCCTCGGTTGGGTGGAGATGCCGTTTGCCGAGGCGTGTGCGATCTGCGGGATCAGCGATTTCATGATGCTTCTGCACGACGACCCCGAGCTGGCCCACCGCGTGCTGGAGTTTGTCACGCCGTTGGAGATCGATTTTGCGATCGCCCAGATCGAGGCCGGCGCGCCGATGATCGGCGCGGGGGATGCAGCCGCCTCGCTCATTTCGCCGAAGATGTATCGCGAGTTCGCGCTTCCCTACGAACAACGGGTGTGTGAGGCCGTCCGCCGGCGCGGGGGGATGGTCAAGCTGCACATCTGCGGGAACACCAATCAGCTGCTGGAAGACATGGCTTTGTGCGGCGCGGATCTGTTCAACGTGGATCACATGGTGGATCTCGGGCGTGCGGCGGACGTTTATGGCCGGGCGGGCAAGTGCTTCAAGGGCAACCTGAACCCGGTTTCGGACATGCTCCAATCCACGCCGGATCGCTGCCGCCGGCGAGCGCTGGAGTGCATTGAGATCGCCGCGGGCCGCCGGTACATGCTCAGCGCCGGCTGCGAGGTCCCGGCCGGCGTCACCGATGAAACCTTCCAGGCGTTCTGCGGCGCACCCGCCTGATGAACGCGGATGCCCCGCGATCCCTGTTCACGGGGTTTTCGTTCAAGAATGGTTCCCGCGAGCGCGCGGGTGCCCATTATCGCAGATCGCGCCGAGGGCTCCCGGCCTATTGGACCGTCCTACCGCAAGGCTTCCATGAGTCGGATCGCCTTGATCCGGATGACGATAAGGTCCGCTTTGCAGTCGGCATCACAAGCAGGCGGAAGACCATTGCACGCGAACCAGACCGGGGCGCCGCTTTTGAGGACCCGGCTGTGTCGGGAGATCAGCCGTTGCTCGATGACAGGTGCGTGGAGCTGGTTGCCGACGGCCTCGCGTTGAAATGCCGGGTTCGCCAGGCTGAAGGTCAAACGGATCTGGGCCTGCATCGGGTTCTCGGGTACGAGCCACGCTCCGCTGAGCGTCGCGGCGAAGTCGATGGCGCGGTAGTCAACCGATTGGGTGACCGTTCCGTCGCTGATCGTGGTGCTGCCGGCAGCGGGCACCTTCTTGCCGGAGCCGACGTGCGTCTCATCGGTCAGGTCGACGCAATTGTCGTAGCGGATGGCGACCCGGGCGGCCCCGAACTGGGCGAGTCGCCGCAAGATCTCGGGGGTCGACGGATCACCCGTGCTGACCGCCTCGAGCTCGAATTGCGCAAGTTGCTCCAACGTGCAGTCGACGCCGAACACATCCATCTGCAGCCCATCCCATCCTCGCTTCGGGTCTGGAGTTTGAGTCGGATCGTCCCTTCGTGGGGGGTCGCCGCCCC
>JAPKGY010000152.1 GCA_026647385.1 Phycisphaerae bacterium
ATCGCCTCGAGGGTGCGCAGCATTCCGTAGTCCAGGTCGCCGGGCGCGACGAAGGCCGATCGGGAGTTTCGGCCGCGGTGTGACTGATGTGTGGCGATCAGATCAACGTGCGCGTGCAGTTCCTCAATGGTTAACGCCTCCGACAGGTGGCCTTCCGTCAGGTCGAGCAACGCGCTCATGCCGGGCTGGTAGTCCGGGTGCGCGAGCATGTTCAGGAAGCCGGCCTTGAGATCCGCCGCGGTCAGCGGGCCGCGAGCCACGCCGTCGACCCGACGGCGCGAGACATCGATGGTTAATTCCACAGGCACCGTTCGCCATCCCCCTCCCGTGTGTGCTTCTCGTACCCTCGCAGGCGGGGCCTCGGAACGCCTCGGCGACGGCTTCGGGAAGCAGGTTACGTCTTCACTGCCCGCGTACGACGGTTTTGCGGCCGTGCCTCGCGGCGCCGCAAGAACCATAACGGACAGCCTACGGTTGGGTCGAAGAGCAGGGACATGGAAGCGCATCGGCACCCCGCCGCTCGAACGCATCGAGCGGGATGCACCGGGCGCGTGTTATCCGCGCCCACCCCACGACCGCGGTCAATTTAGCCGACTTCGGCGTTCTGTCAACCCTTTACGGGGTGGTTTTGTGACTTTATCCGGAGTTTTTCTGTCGTGGAGGCGCAGCGGCTCGGGCCTTGCTCATTCGGAGGTTTTTACCCGCAGCCAGGCGTCGGCCTCCTCGCGGGTCCGGACGACCCGGATGTGCAGGGGGAGTTCGTCGGCCAGCGCCTGGTAAACGCGGAACATTCCGAAATCGAGGTCGCGCGGTGCCAATATAGCGACGCGATAGTTCTCGCCCCGCTGCTGTTGATGGGCGGCGACCGTCTTCACGTGTTCGCGCATGTTTTCCGACGAAAGCTCCGCGGTGACGCCGTCCGTGAAGTCGTACAGCACGTTCATGCCCGGCTTGAAGTCCGCCCGCTCGATCATGGTGAGAAACACGGATGTCAGCTCGGCAGGGCTCAACGACCCATGCACGACACAGCGGATCAGATTGCGGGCTACGTCGATATCGATGTCGACTGGCATGAGTATGCTGCCGTTGTCCGGATTTCTTCCCGCCCGGGACCGGGGGGCCTGGGCGGCGGGAAGCGCGGGAGCGTCGGGGCGGTCAACCGACCCGGGTGGACTCTCCCTCGGAGTTGTCATGACGAACCGGGGCCTCCAAGACGGCCCGCTTTTTTTGGGGGGGCCGCAACCCAAAAGGAACCTTTCGGGAAAACATGCGCGCGAATCGCATCGATCCTTCGCCGTAAGGTTTTAATCCTCCGTGGCCCGATTAAGCCGTTCGATGTCCGCTCCCAGTGCTCGCAACCGGCGTTCGATCTTCTCATAGCCGCGGTCGATATGATAAACGCGATTGACGAGCGTTTCACCTTTGGCGACCAGGCCGGCCAACACCAGGGCCGCCGACGCCCGGAGGTCGGAGGCCATGACCGGCGCACCCACCAGGCGCTTGACGCCCTCGATGATGACCGTGGGGCCTTCTTTCCGCAAATGGGCCCCCAGGCGGTTGAGTTCCGCCACGTGCATGAAGCGATCCGGGTAGATCTTTTCGGTAATGATGCTGTTGCCGTCCGCCAGGCAGAGTAAGGCCATCATCTGAGCTTGAAGATCGGTCGGAAAGCCCGGGAAAGGTTGCGTCGTGATCGTCGTCGGTTCGAGCCGGCGGGCGCTCGAGACGACCACGTCGTCCCCTTCGCGCTCGATGTTCACACCCACCGCTCTCAGGCGATCGACCATGGCCAGCAGGTGCTCCAGGCGGGCGCTGCGAACGCGCACCTCGCCGTTGGTGATCGCGGCCGCGATGATGAACGTGCCCGTCTCGATGCGGTCGGGAATGATCGAGTAAACGCAGCCGTGCAGGTTCTTGACGCCGTCGATGGTAATCCTCGGCGAGCCGTGGCCGGTGATCTGGGCGCCGCAGGCGTTCAGGAAGTTGGCCAGGTCGGTCACCTCCGGTTCGCAGGCGGCCGACTCGATTACGGTTCGTCCATCGGCCAGCGTCGCAGCCATGAGCACGTTGGCCGTCGCCGTCACGCTCGATCCGAACGGGCCGCCGAGGAACAGCTCCGTGCCGACCAGGTGTTTGGCCCGCAGGTTGACGTCGCCGCTGACCAGATCCGCATCGGCTCCCAGGGCGCTGAGTCCGTTGACGTGCAGGTCGATCGGGCGGTCGCCGATCGCGCAGCCGCCGGGCATGCTCACCTGGGCTTTATGACGCTTGGCCAGCAACGGGCCCATGACGCAAACGCTCGCCCGCATTCTGCGAACCAGCTCGTAGTCCGCGTGGCAGTTCATCTCGTCTTCGACTTTCAGATGGAGCGTGCCGGGGCCGTCCCAGGACGTGGACACGCCCAACTGGTTCAGGAGCGTCTCCATGGTGCGGACGTCGGCCAGGTCGGGCACGTTGTGCAAGGTGACTTCGCCGTCGCAGAGAATCGAGGCCGCCATGATCGGCAGGGCGGCGTTTTTGGCGCCGCTGACCTCCACCGTGCCTCTGAGTCTTTTGCCGCCGACAATGCGGAAATAGTCCACAGGCGCATCCCTCGTGAGATTCAAAGCGTGAGATCCGTCCCACCCCTGCATCATCCCGCAAAGCACCGTTGCTGACAAGGCCCCACCCTCGCTGAAAGCCGTGGAAGGCAACCCACAATGGGCGGCGCGGTCGCGGCCATCCCGCCACAGGTCCGGGCCGGGGCTGGAACTTATCAACCGGCGGCTTTAACCTTCGGGGGGGCGGACATCCATGAGGAGAAGCCGACATGAGAAGGCTTGGGGTCGCCGGTTTGGCGAGTTTGGTTGTGTATGTGGCGGGTTGCAGCGCGACGGGCCAAAGCCCGGGTACGCAGGCCGCCCGACACTTTACGTGTCAGGTCCAAAAGACAGTCGGCTATGACTGCCTGGTCTACTTGCCGACGGACTATGGGGCGCCGGGCAAGCGCTGGCCTTTGGTCCTGTATCTCCACGGCGCCGGCGAGCGGGGCCGGGACCTGGAACTCCTCAAACGAAACGGGCCGCCCAAAATGATCGCCGAGGGGCGGCAGTTCCCGTTCGTTCTCGTCGCGCCGCAATGCGAGAAGGGAAGCTGGTGGGATCCGGAAGCCCTCGACGCACTGCTCGATAAGGTTATCGGCCTTTACTCGATTGACGACGATCGGGTGTATCTGACGGGTTTGAGCATGGGCGGCTGGGGCACGTGGGACCTGGCCATCCACCATCCCGAGCGGTTCGCGGCGATCATCCCGATCTGCGGCGCGGGCGCCCAGCCGTATGCCGCCGCCAAGCGACTCCGGAACGTACCGGCCTGGGCGTTCCATGGCGCCAAGGATCAACTGGTTCCGATGGAATTGTCCCAGATGACCGTCGACCGGGTGAAGAAGGCCGGGGGGGACGCCCGGCTCACGATCTATCCGGACGCCGGCCACGACGCCTGGACCGAGACGTACAACAACCCCGAGGTCTGGGACTGGCTGATGAGCCAGAAACGGCGTTCGACGACCGCTCCAGCCTACTGAAGCCTCATTGCAGCCCGGTTCGGCTGTCCCCCGAGGCGGGGAGTCCTCGATCGTTCGATGCGGGTCTCTGAGCAAGTCGACGCACTGAATCCGGAGCCTCGGGCTCTCTTGACCCCATCGCCGGATCAGACCATAATACCGGGCTCTATCCGGCGATCCCGAAAAGGCGTTTGGACGCCCTCGGGGGCCGGAATGTGACTTGAATCCACGCGGGCGGCGGTAGCCGGCCGAGCGTTTGGGTCGAATGGAGTGGCAGCAGTGTACGCGATCATTGAAGACGGCGGCCGGCAGTATAAGGTTTCCAGCGGCGACAAGCTCTACGTGGACCTTCGCGATGTACCCGAGGGTCAGGACACCATCGAGTTCACTCAGGTTCTGGCGGTCGGCGAGGGCGCCAAGACGAAGATCGGGCAGCCGCTCGTCGAGGGCGCCAAGGTCGTCGCGAGGGTGGTTGGGCAGGTCAAGGGCCAGAAGCTTCACGGCTACAAGTTCCGCCGCCGGAAGAACTACCGCCGCAAGGTCGGCCATCGCCAGCAGTACCTCGAAGTGACGGTCAGCGAGATCCTTGGCTGATCCTCCCGGTTGCGGAGCGGGCCCGCCCCAACCGGCGGATGACCCGGCGGACCCAGAGTCCGAACGCCTGCGGAATTGTTCGACGCAGACCAACACCCCCGGCCAAGCACCGGGGGTTTGCTTTTGCGCGCAGCAGGTCCGGGGGCGCGGTGGGATTCTCCGGGTCCGTCACCGCTTCGGTCGGGGGTGGTGTGGGTTGCCGTCGCGACCCATGTCAGCCGTGCATGCGGTTCATCGCCGGACCCCCACACGGTTACGGCCTCAGATTCCTCGTCGCGAACGTCACGGCATGGACGGCTTGCGGATCGGTCGGTATATTGGGTCGCGACAAGGAGGTCGATTGCCAACCCGAGGAGCCATGAGCCGCAAGAAGAGAAAACACATTCTCGAAGATCCGAGCGAAAGCCCCACGATCGAGCCTTCGGAACAACCGCTCGACGGCGCTGCGGCGACCGCCGCAGTCGACAGTTCACTCGTGGATGACGAGTCTTCCGGCGTCCTCGACGCCGATTCCACGATGGAAGCGGAGACGGGCAATGCGGCTGTCGAGGTCGATGCGGCTGACGAACCCGAGGCCGGCGAACCCGCCACGGAACTCGGCGATGCAGTCGCTTTCGAGGCCCAGGTTGAGGATGGCGAAGCCGTCGCTGAAGAGCCGGCTGAGCCCTCGGATTTCGGAGCGGGCGAGATCTCGACGGAGCGCGTCATCGAGGCGATTCTGTTCGCGTCCGACGAGCCGCTGACGCCGGCCAAGATCGTCGGGATTCTGGGCACGGGCTCCGCTCGTGAAGTTCGCAAAACGATCCAGACGCTGAACGCCGGTTACGCCAAGGCGGGTCGTGCCTTCCGGATCGAGGAGATTGCGGGCGGCTATCAGATGCTGACCCTGCCGGAGTACAACACCTGGCTGCGGCGACTGCGACAATCGCGCCAGGACTCCAGGCTGAGCCCGGCGGCCATGGAGACGCTGGCGGTCATCGCCTACAAGCAACCGGTCGTACGGGCGGAGATCGAGGCGATCCGGGGCGTGTCGGTCGGCGAGGTTCTCAACCGTCTGCGCGAGTTGGGTCTGGTCAAGATCGTCGGCCGGGCGGAGGATGTCGGTCGGCCGATGCTCTACGGGACGACCAAACACTTCCTCGAACTCTTCGGCCTGGGCAGCCTCGAGGATCTGCCCGCGATCGAGGAACTGCAGATGCCGCAGTGAGCCTGCACGAGTCCGCGCGGCGACGTGGGTACAATGCAGGATCTCCGACCCCGGCACGGTTGATGCGTGGGGTGGCCGTCCCACAATTGAAAAACTTGAGCTACGTTGTGGATCAGACGGAAGGAGGCATATCACACCTGCAGGCGATATACGAGCATTGGCGTCCCCCCGGTGCGCGACAAAGAGAGCAGGATTCTTCGGATGGAACGCTGAGGCTCATCGGCCTGTTGTGGTCTTTGCTTGAGAGCGATTCGCCCTTGCTGCTGGAGGAGCCCGAACTCTCCTTGAACTCGGCGATCGTCAGGAAGCTGCCGGGGCTGATGCACCGTCTGGCACAAAAGACGAAACGACAGGTGATCCTCAGCACACATAGCAGAGAACTCCTTGAGGATCGCGGGATTGGAAGCGATGAAGTCCTGCTCCTCATTCCCGACCAGGAGGGCACAAAGGTTCGCATCACATCGGATGACGGCGAGGTCCAATCGCGGCTCGATGCGGGGATGTCGGTGGGGGAGGCGGTTCTTCCGAAAACGGAACCTGCCGATAGTCAATTACTGCTTCAGTTTCCAGCGTGAATCAGATTCCAATTACCCTTTCGGTGAGGGACGATCTCAGTGAGGTCGTGCTTCGCAAAACCATCGAGTCCTCGCAGCAAGCGTATTTCGTTGGTTCCATCTACGGCAAGACGGGCTTCGGATACCTGAAGCGACGTATTGGCGACTTTAAGAAAGCGGCCAGGGGCACGCCCTGGCTCGTTTTGGCGGACCTCGACATGCCTGAATGTTTACCTGCTCTGATCGCGGAGCGGTTCGGGTCCACGAAGCGACAACACAATCTTCTGTTCCAGGTCGCGGTGAGAGGAGTGGAGGCATGGCTCCTGGCTGATCGGGCCGCATTTGCACGTTTCACCGGGCTCAAGGCCGATTTGATACAGGCCGACGTTGAAGGGCTCCCCGACCCCAAGGCGCATCTGGTCGACCTCGTGAACGGATCTCGTCGCCGATCGCTTCGCGAGGCGATCGTTCCGCCCCGCGGGAGGAAGCAGGGCCCGGATTAGAACGGGTGCCTGGCCGAGTACGTCTCGAAACACTGGGAGCCCCGTAATGCCATGATCAACTCTCGCAGCCTTGGACGGCTGATTCGCATTCTCGACGGCTTCTCTCCCGCGTGGCCACCATGGTCCGTGCCACAATAGTCGGTGTGTGCTCTAATCGAACTGCACCCCGTAGATTCTGGCCATCTTCATCTTGAAGCGGAGTGCGACGGCCTGGCCCGGCTTGGTGCCGAGGTCGGCGGCGTTCTTCCAGGTGACGGGTGCCCAAGCCAGGTCGCCGACGAGGTTGTTCGCGTCGGCGAATGATCGGCCGGCGATCGATCTGCCTTCCAGGTCGGCGGCTTCGACCGTCAGCGAGCCGTTGCGCTCGACGACCGCGTTGATCCGCAGTCGGTTTCCGGGCGGGACCACCGGCACGGTCGTGAACCCGCCGTCCCCGTCGGCTGCCAAGGCCGCGAGTCGCCCCTTGGGCCAGCACGCCAGACCGATGCCGTACGAGCCGGCGTCGTGCGGATACTTGTGCGGGTTCGCGAAACCGGTGTAGGGTAGCACCCAGGTGCCGTCGGGCAGCTCGACGAGGTTGGGGTT
>JAPKGY010000153.1 GCA_026647385.1 Phycisphaerae bacterium
TTCACGTTCGACACGGTGAGTATCATCAGCAACGGAACGAGCGGACAGTATTCGGGCATTGACGACCTGAGCATTTCCGCGGTGAATGTCCCCGAACCGATGACGCTCGCCCTGTTGGCCGTCGGGTCGCTGCTGATGCTGCGTCGAAGGAAGTAATACGGTTGACCCGCTCGAACGGGTAGCCCTGGAGGGGGAAAACGGACAAGGGCCGCGGGAATCACACCCGCGGCCCTTGCCATTGGCATCGCAAGCGGCGTTTCGGCCGAATCAGACTTCCTTGACGTCGATCCACTTCATCATCCGGCGGAGGCGTCGTCCGACTTCCTCGACCGGATGGTTGTAGTCCTTCTTGTAGAGGGCGTTGAAAGTCGGTCGGCCGACCTGGTTCTCGAGCAGCCATTCGCGGGCGAACTGGCCGTCCTGGATCTCGCCGAGGATCTTCCGCATTTCCGCGCGGGTCTGCTCGTTGATGATCCGCGGTCCGCGGGTCAGGTCGCCGTACTCGGCGGTGTTGCTGACACTGTACCGCATGTAGTTGATGCCGCCCTGATAGAACAGGTCGACGATGAGCTTGAGCTCGTGCATGACCTCGAAGTAGCAGATCTCGGGCGGATAGCCGGCTTCCTGGAGCGTCTCGAAGGCGGTCTTGATCAGGGCGGTGACGCCGCCGCAGAGGACGACCTGCTCGCCGAAGAGGTCGGTTTCGGTCTCATCGCGGAAGGTGGTTTCGAGGATGCCGGCTCGGCCTCCGCCGATGCCGCTGCCCCAGGCGAGGCCGACCTGCAGGGCCTTGCCGCTCGCGTTCTTCTCGACGGCCACGAGGCAGGGTACGCCGCCGCCCTTGACGAATTCGCTGCGGACCAGATGCCCGGGCCCCTTCGGCGCGATCATGATCACATCGATGCCTTCGGGGGGGAGGATCTGCCCGAAATGGATGTTGAAGCCGTGGGTAAAGCCGATGGTCTGTCCCGGTTTGAGATGAGGCTGCAACTCGCTCCTGTAGATTCGCGCCTGCAACTCGTCCGGCAGGGTCATGATGAGCAGATCGCAGGTCTTGGCGGCCTCGGCGGCGCTGATCGGCTTGAAGTTGTGTTCGACGGCCAGCTTGTGATTGTCCGTACCGGGCAGCTCGGCGACCACCACGGTCATCCCCGAGTCGCGCAGGTTCTGGGCGTGGGCGTGGCCCTGGCTGCCATAGCCCAGAATCGCGATCTTCTTTCCCTTGAGGACCGATGGGTCCGCGTCCTTATCGTAGTAGATCGTCACCGGCATCTTCTTTGACTCCTTTTGTCGTTTCTGAACCGAATGTCGCGTTCACGTTTCGTCGATCGCCTGGCGGAGCTTGCGGAGCGCTTCGCGTTCGAGCTGGCGGACGCGTTCGCGGGTCAGTCCGACCTTCGCTCCGATTTCCTTCAAGGTCAGCGGTTCCTGCTTATCCAGCCCGTACCGCAGCTTGAGGATGGTGGCTTCGCGGTCGTCGATGAGGGACAACAATCGCTGGATCACCTCGGCGTCGGCATTGCTGAAGATCGCCGCCTCGGGGCTCGGAGTTTTCTGGTCGGCCAGCAGTTCGCTGAGCCCGAAGCTGCCGTCGGCGCTGCCCGACTGCGTGGGCGCGTTGAAGGCCTTGACCGCCCGCCGGATGATCCGCACCTTCCGCTCGGAGAGGTTCATGTGCTGGGCCATCTCCTGCAGTGAGGGCTGGCGCCCGAGCTTGTGCTCGAGTTCGGCCTGGGCCTTCTTCCAGTCGGCGATCATCGCCACCATATAGGCGGGGATGTGCACGGGCTGGACCGCGTTGATCAGCGCCCGCTTGATCGCCTGCTTGATCCACCACGAGGCATACGTACTGAACCGCGTGTCCATCGAGGGGTCGTACCCCTCCACGCCGCGGAGCAGGCCGATATTCCCCTCCTCGATCAGGTCGGCGAGGGCCATGCCGCGATTGAGGTAGTTCTTGGCGATGTTCACCACGAGACGCAGGTTCGAGAGGATCATGCGGTCCCGGGCCTTGATGGCCTTGAGCTCCGCCTCCTCTCTTTCGGCGAGGGGGATCCGCCCCTGGTGGAAGAGTTCTTGCGCTTCGATCGCATACTGGATCGCCCGACCCAGCTCCTTTTCTTCCTCGGCGGACAGAAGCGGGGCTTCGTCGATCTGTTTCAGGTAATGCTGGAGCCCGCTTTCGACGGCGATGGCTCGATCCTCCCTAAGGCGGACCGCCTTTTTGTGGTCCGCAACCCAAATGCAACCTTTCGGGAAAACATGCGCGCGAATCGCGCAGATCCCAGGCGGTCGGGGCCTCCCTGAAAAACCCGCATAAACGGAAGCCAAGGTCTGCTCCGTTCGAGCGGCCGCGCGGGCCGTTGCGGCGCGTCATGGCGACCGGAAGCGCTCGTCGCCGTGGCGACCCGCGGCTTCTTTCCTCCCTTCTCGAGTCGCTCTTGTTCAGGAGCCCGCCGACGCGCGGCCGGTCGTCCCGTCGGGGTTCATCGTCATGCTTCGGGGCGATCTTCAGCACCCCGTCCCCCAAGCCGCTCACTCGCGTTTGCCGTCCCGGGCTGAGTCGTCCGCGTTGCTCGCCTCTCCAGCGTTCGCATCGGTGTCGTCGGGCTGTCGGAACGGGAAGTGGGTGATGACATCGGTGGACGCCTCGCCCGGTCCGTGCAGACCGCCACGACGCGCCTTGACTTCGCCGCCCTTGGCTCCCTCCTCGGCCGCCCACTCCGCCCGCTTCTTGCTGAGCCCGATCTTGCGCTCCTGCGGGTCGACGCGAAGGATCTTGACCTCGATTTCCGCACCCACCTTCACCTCGTCGTGGGGATCCTCGACTTTGTGGTCGGCCAGTTCGCTCACGTGCAGCAGGCCTTCGAGGTCCTGCTCCAGTTCGACGAAGACGCCGAAGTTGGTGATCTTGGTGACCTTGCCCTTGACGATCTGTCCCGGGATGTACGTCGACGGGATCGCGTGGATCCACGGGTCCTCGGTGAGTTGCTTGGTGCCCAGGGCCACGCGCATCTTTTCCTGGTCCACGCTGAGGACGACGCACTTGACCGTATCGCCCTTCTTGAGCACCTCGGAGGGATGGCTGATCTTCTTGGTCCAGCTCATGTCCGAGACGTGGAGCAGGCCGTCGATGCGCTCCTCGATCTCGACGAACGCGCCGTAGTTGGCCAGGTTGCGGACCTTGCCCTCGATAATGGTGTTGGGCGGGTACTTCTCGGCCACGCGGGTCCAGGGGTTGGACTCGGTCTGCTTCATGCCGAGGCTGATTTCCTGCTTGTCCTTGTTGATTTCGAGGACGATCACATCGACCTTGTCGCCGAGGCTGACCACCTCGGAGGGGTGATTGATCCGCCGCGTCCAGCTCATCTCGGACACGTGGACGAGGCCTTCGACGCCCGGCTCGAGCTTCACGAACGCGCCGTAATTGGTGATGTTGACCACCTCGGCGGTATGCCGCGAGCCGACCGGATACCTCTCCTCGATGCTCTCCCACGGATTGGCGGTGAGCTGCTTCAGGCCGAGCGCGATCTTCTCCTTGTCGCGGTCGACGTTGAGGACCTTGACCTCGACTTCCTGATCGATGCGGAGGAGGTCCGACGGGTGGTTGACCCGGTCCCAGCTCATGTCGGTGATGTGCAGCAGGCCGTCGATCCCGCCGAGGTCGACGAAAGCGCCGAAGTCGGCCAGGTTCTTGACCGTCCCCTTGCGGACGTCGCCGACCTGGATTTCCTTGAGGACTTTCTCCTTGGCGGTCCGGCGTTGCTCCTCGATGAACTTGCGCCGGCTGATCACGATGTTGCGGCGTTCGGTGTCGATCTTGAGGATGCGGGCCTCGATCTCGCGGCCGATGAACTCGCCGATGTCGCCCGGCCGGCGGATGTCCACCTGAGAGGCGGGCAGGAAGACCGGCACGCCGATGTCCACGAGCAGGCCGCCCTTGATCTTGCGCATGACCCGGCCTTTGACGACGTCGCCCTCGTGGGCGGTCTCGACCAGGCGCTGCCAGTTGAGCAGGCGGTCCGCGCGGCGCTTGCTGATGACCACCAGCCCGCTGTCGCTTTCCACGCTTTCGAGCCACACGTCGATCTCATCGCCGATGTCGATACTCGAGCGGTCGTCCCATTCGGAGCACGGAATGATGCCTTCGCTCTTGAGCCCGACGTCCACGACGACGTCGTCGCCGACCAGACCGACGATTCGCCCCTTGAGGAGCGTGCCGGACTGAAAACCGCCGGCCGTCGAGTCCATCGCGCTGGCCATCGCCTCGGCGGACGACTGGGCGAACCCGAGGGCCTCGTTCAACTCGCTCTCGATGGCTTCATTGTCCAGATCCAGACTGTTAATGAGGTTGTAGTCGACCATTCGTAACCTTTTTACCGTCTTGTTCGGAGGAAAGAAAAGACCAAACAAAAAAGCCCATCATCCGCCCGCGGTGAGCGGGTGGGTGCGGGGGCTTGTCCTGTTGTCGGCCGCGGAGCGCGAACCGTTCGCGCCCTGCCCGCACGTGCCGAACCGTGGCAGTATATGCGAGGTTGGCCCCCGATGCAAAGCCCGCCCTGCGACACGGTCACGAGCGGCGGCGGCACGGCCCGCTGGAGGCGGCAGAGAGGCTTCGAGCCCCGGCGCAGCCCATCTCCCGACCGAACGCCGCAGGCCCGGGAGCGCCGGGACCCCTCTCTATCTGGTTGTCATCAAAAGGGTTTGGGCAAACCCACCGCCTTCGCACCAGCGTCGGGGCAGACCGCCAAAGGGTCTGGTGCCGGCCGCACGATCCCGTACCGAATCGAGCGGGCCGGCGGTCATCCCGTACCGGGTGTCTCATTCGTCGCCTTCAAAACCGTACTGCTGATCCTGCCTCAGCTCGTATTTGAAGTCGCTGTAGCCGCGCCCCGCCAGCCATTTGACCAGGGCCGGCGCACCGACCGATGCGTCCTCGAACGTCACGGTGACGACGAGTTGCGTCGGCGGCGTCATCTGGGCGTAGCCATAGCGGTGCAGGCAGTGGGTATGGCTGGACGCCAACGGCGGCCCGGCGGACGGATGGGACAGTTGGCCCATCAGCGGGCCCAACTCGGCCTGTTGCCGACGGAGCATCTGCTCCATCCTCAGCCCGAACTCGCGGTCGATCTCCTCATCATCGCCCGGCGCCGCCTCCTCGGGTTTCTTGCCGGCGACGGCGCTGGCGGGCTGAGAGGTGATCTTGTGATCCGCGTGCTTCGACGCCTCGCGGGCGGTTCGTTCGCCTGTTCGGCCACCTGGATCGCGATGTATCGTTCGGCCAGTTCGCGGTCGATCGCCCCCTCGCGGCCGTCACGGATTCGTTCCAGCGCACGCATCCGCAACTGGAATTCGAGCTCCGACTGCTCTTCCAGGAGACGTTGCTGCTCCGCACGGTCGCTGCGCCGATTCGCGAGAGCCATTTTGTCGCCCATCGCTTTCATCTCGGGTGCGTCATAGACGGAAACCTTCTGCAGCTTGCGGTACGTTGCACGAGCCAATTGATGCCGTTTGCGATCCTGCTCCGATCGGCGATCAATCTCCTCGCCGGCCCAGGGCGGAAGCAACCGCAGCATCCCGGGGAGTTGGAAATAGTCCGAAAGCTCTTGTTGCTCGGTCGCAGCCCGCGTGCGACTGGGGGCCTCGCCGGTCAGCGTCAGCGAGGCCAGGTAGTTTCCATCCCCACTATCGACGAACACGTCCTTCGTGCGGCTTTCAAGATCGCCGAACCATTTCAGCCGCCCCGACGCATCGGACGACGGCAGCGACAGGAACACCGATTGCCCGAACAGCGTGATGGACGCCGCCGGCGGCATCTGTTGCCGGATCTCTTGAAATGTGTCCCGAGCCTCGTCGAGCGTGGGGAATGTCGCGACGATCAGATCGTATCCCCGATGGCGACTTGAGGGGGATTCGGGCGAGACCGGAGCAGGCGTGAAGGACGGTGCTCTCCCGGCAGCGGGCCCGTCGTGGGTGAGGATCGACGCAGCGTCGACCCCATGCGTCGGATTCACCGTGTCCAGAGAATAGCGATCCATAAACTCGGGATTCTTCAGGATGAAGAGGACCAGGAGCAGGACGAGGGCGGCGGCGAAGGACCCGAGGTGCAGAAATGCAAATCCGATCGAAGCCGCGATGCCCGGCGGTCGGGAGGTGAGGCCTTCGTATACCTGCAGGGTGAGGGACGCGATCGGCTTGGCCCCCTTGATCCGCGGGAATGCGGTCCTTACCCGATCGACGATCAGGTCGGCGACGGGTACGGGGATCGAATGCTCCTGGGCGACGGATGACGCAGCCGGCTCGGCCGGGGGTGGGACCGCGAACGAGGATGGCCCCGGCCGAATCGCTTGCGCCGGGGGCGCAACCGGGTGTATTGGCTCCGGCGTCGCAATCGATTGAGCGTCGCCGAGAGGAACATTCGAGACGAATACCGGTCTCAGGGCGCCGGCCCCCGCGGAGGGTTGTCCCGGAAGTCCGATCCGTTCCCGGCGAAGCTCCGTGGCGATTCTCCCGATCTTGTAGGCGGCCGACACGCCGATCAGCATGAAGATACCCAGGTACACCAGGATCTTGTCCGGCACGAGCAAGCCGATGCCGATGAGCGCGGCGGCTGCGAAAACGCGGAAAACGACGTCGAGGGAATAGTGGCGGCAGAAGAGCATTGCGTGCATCACGCGCCCGCCGTCGAGCGGCAGGACGGGCAGCAGGTTAAACGCGTTCAGAACGATCGCACATATCCCGATCTTGAACGTCAGTTCGTTCCCTGCGATAAGCCCCGCCACGCCCAGAATCCCGCCGACAAGGATCCCCGGCAGCGGTCCCATCAGGGCGACGATCACCTTCTTCCATCCGGGCGCGGTGTAATGCTGCCCACTCACGGCTGCGCCCAGGAAGGGAATGAAAAACATGCGGACACCAGAGCCCATGACAACATGGCTTCGCGTGCCAACGCTGTT
>JAPKGY010000154.1 GCA_026647385.1 Phycisphaerae bacterium
CAACGGCTGGCACAATCCGCTTCTGATCCGCATGGCAGAGCCGCTGATCGGGTTGATGCGCAAGATGTCCGGACGTTCCGAGAAGAAAAAGAAGGAATGGTTGAGCGAAGAAGACCCCGCCGGGACGTTATGCGGTAGGCGAATTCCTCGTCGGCCGGGTGCAGCTCGATCACGTCGCCGCGCACCCGGAACATGCCGCGTCGGAAGTCGATGTCGTTCCGCTTGTATTGCAGCTCGACGAACCGCCGCAGCAGTTCGTCGCGGTCGGCCGTGCCCCCGACGCGGAGCGTGATCACGCTGTGTTTGAAGTCCTCCGGAGAGCCCAGACCGAAAATGCAGGAAACGCTCGCCACGATGACCGAGTCGCGCCGGGAGACGAGCGAGGTCGTCGCGCTGAGCCGCAGGCGGTCCAGATCGTCGTTGCGCGAGGCGTCCTTTTCGATGTAGATGTCGCGCTGGGGGATGTACGCCTCGGGCTGATAGTAGTCGTAGTAGCTGACGAAGTATTCCGCCGCGTTCTCCGGGAACAGTTCGGTGAACTCTTCGTAAAGCTGGGCGGCCAGCGTCTTGTTGTGGCTGATGACCAGCGTCGGCCTCTGCAGCCGGGCGATCACGTGAGCCATGGTGAACGTCTTGCCCGACCCGGTCACGCCGAGCAGACACTGGTACTTGGCCCCGTCCTGAAACGCGCGGACCAGCTTCTCAATCGCCTCCGGCTGATCGCCGGCGGGCTGGAATTCGCTTTGGAGCGAAAAATCGGACATTTACGAATCTCTCCTGCCTGCTGTCCCGTGGTCTATTATACGGGACGTTGCAGGCAGGAGACAGGAGACAGGAGTCAGGAGACAGGCGACGGGAGACAGGAGTTAGGAGCCGGGTGACGGGACTTGAGAGCTTCGGGCGAGGATCGAACGGAGGTACGCGTCGAGAAGGCGACCGACCTCGTCCAACGGGTGCAAGAGCCCGCGAGAATCACAGTAGCCGAGATCCTGGGCCAGCCGCAGATAGTCGCGGCATTCTTCCAGCGATCCCTGTCCGATGTTCATGTAGCGACTTTTGTCGACGCGACCCCGTTTGCGGAACCCCTCCGCAATAGTGGCCGGGATGGAAACAGCCGCTCGGCGAAACTGCGCCCTCTGGCCGTAAAGCTCCTGCTTTGGGAAGCGAGCGGTCAGCTTGTACACATCCAGCGCCAATGGATGGGCCTTTCGCCAAATAATCAAGTCCTGAAAACTCCTGGCCGGCGCCCCCCGCAAGTTCTCCACGGTCTTCCTCCTGAATTCAGCTTCCTGACTCCTGTCTTCTGCCTCCTTCTCTCCTCACCCATACGTCCGAATCTCGTACACCCTCGCCGAGGCGTCGCCTTGTGTGGCCTTCACCATGAGCCGCAGGCCTGTTGCCGTGACGGGGTCGAAGGTGTGGATGCGTTTGCGCTGGTAGTTGCCTTGCACGGCGGCCACGGTTTTCGCGCCCTCGCCGTCGAGTACCTGCAGCTCGTAGTCCTTGACCGTTTCCGGCTGCGGACTGCGGATGATCTCCCGGTCGGTGTGAGCCGCCGCGGAAAGCCGCAGCCGGCGGTGCAGGCCGGTATCGAACACCAGATGCACCTCGCGCAGTCGCTGCTGGCTGGCCCAGTGGAGTCCGATCCACTGCGGCATCGGCTGCGTCGGATCGGAGACCCAGCGATTCGACGTCGCGTACACCCGTCGATGCACGCCGTTGATGACGTTGGCCGCCGGGCTGTCCGCCAGTTCGCTCGAGGCGGTTGCCCGCGCGTCGCGAGCGAGGTCGTCCGGGTCGCTGTTGGACGCGCCGATGATGTAGGCGTCGTCCTTGAGCAACTGCTGCTGGAGGTCCTTGATCGTGTCGCGGCCGAGTTCCCGCGGCGTGCATCCCCGCTTCACGCACATCGCCGCCGCCGTCCCGATCGCTTGCCCGATGACCGCGCACGTGCCCATGACCCGCGTGCTGCCGAACGCGACGTGGCTGGCGCTGATCAGCCGCCCGCCCATCAGCAGGTTGCTGATGTTTTTCGAGTACATGCACCGGAAGGGAATGTTGTAGAGCGGAACCTTGATCTGGGTGCAGGGGGGCTCCTTGCTGTAGATCCCCTCGGGCGGATGCAGGTCGATCGACCATCCGCCGTAGGCCACGCCGTCCTCGAACTGCTCGCCGGCCTGCACGTCCTGCTGCCGGAGCACGTAATCGCCGATCAACCGACGGCTCTCGCGCTTGCACGGCAGGAACCCGATCCAGTCGAGCGCCCAGTGGGCGCTCCGCGGGTGTTCGCCGCTGTTCTTGATGTGGTCCCAGACGCCCAGCGCAGCCGCCAGCAACTCGTCGCGAATCCGCTCGTCCTCTTTGATCGTGTCGAATTCACCGCCGAACTCGACCCACCAGAAGCCCCAGTCCCACTTACCGTGCGAGCGATGCGGCAGGTCCGCGCATCGCGGGAACTTGCGAATCCAATCCGGAGCGACAAACGGCATCGGACGATCGTACTCGCGGGTGGTGAACAGGATGGAACTGCCGAGCAGCTTGTTGTCCGCCTCGGGCGGGGCGATCGACTCGCCGTACTCGTTTTGGCCTTCGCGGCCCATGCGGAAGATCGCGCCGGCCTCGGCCCCGAGCCGTCCGTCGCCCGTGCAGTCGATGAATACCTTCCCCTGCACGGTGAACAAATCCTCGGTCCCCGGGCGCGAGACGTAGATCTCCGCGATGCGGTCGGGCGAAGCCATCGTGACTCCGGTGCAACTGCTGTTGAGCAGGAGCGTGAGTCGCGGCTCGCGTTTCGCCCATTCATACAGGATGAGGTCCCACATGCCGTACGACTTCTGCGGGTTCCGGGCGACCTCCTCCAGACGCAACTCCTCGATGATCCCGGATTCGCGTGCGTCGGTTTTCCCCGCCTGTCCGCCGCCGTCGGCCCCCACGATGTGCATGCGCATCTCGCTGGAGGCGTTGCCGCCGAGCACCGGGCGGTTCTGGATCAGGAGGGTCGACGCCCCGTTCCGGGCTGCCGCGATGGCGGCGCACAGTCCGGACATGCCTCCGCCCGCGATCACCACCTCCGCCTCGAGGACTCGGCTGGCGACCACCGCACTGCGAACGGGGGATTCAGCCGGCACCTTGCCCTGCGCCGGGCCGGTCGTCGAGTCCCCACCCCCTGACGCCGCCCCTCCGCCCAGGCAGCCGGCGGCTGTTCCCAGCCCGGCGGCCTTCAACACGTGGCGGCGGGAGATTCCGTGGTTCGATGCTTCCTGGGACATGGGCGACCTCCCGTAAAAACGACCTGAGTTTTGTTTGCAGGTCCTATGATAGCCGCGCGGAGGCAGGGCGAAAACCGTGTGTCTTGACTGGAACATGGCCGGCGGATTAGCATCGGTGTCGTAGGCTGACCAGCGCAACGCCGCAGCGCCGCCTCCTGGCGCCAATCCGCTGTGGTGAGCCGCCCACCGTCCGACGAATCCCGGTTCATGGCACGGTCCACCCGCAAGGAGAAGGGAAGGCGGCCATACAAACCGGGGTGGGACGACGCGCCGGCCGAGAGGTTGTCATGGTTCTCATCGGAGAGTGTATGAGAGGGTGTGTGGGAAGCACGGGGAGAGGGGGACAGTCCCCATTTCGCGGCAGGCTTCGCACGTGTGGTCCCGATCGCGTGCCCGGGCCCGGTGTTTGTCCCGGCGAAATGGGGACAGTTCCCGGGCATGTCACACGCACTCTGAAAGCTGCCTGCGTTGCGGCTCGTATGACCGCCGCCCTGGCGTTTTCGCTCATGCTGACCGCGTGTGTGGGGACGGCCTCCGAGAGTTCTCCGAGCCGCGGGTCGACCGCGCCGCCGCGGGCCACCACCAACCCGGCCGACCACGATGCCTACGTCGAGCAACTTCGCCGGGAATTCGAGAAGGATCGCAGCGCGACCAATCAGATCGCCTTGGCTGAGGCTGAAGCCGAAGCCGCCGAGGCTCACGTCGCCCTGGCCCGGAAGTACCGCGCCGAGCGCCGTCCGCGCGTGGCCCGCCAGGAGCTGACCGCCGCCCTCGGGCATGTGCCCGCCCACCCGCAGGCGATCACGATGGCCCGCGAGGTCGATCGCGACCTGGAGCAGGCGGAGAGTCTGACCCGCCAGGCTGTGGCCGCAAAGGAAAAGAACGACCAGGTCGCTGCCCTGAGGCTGGCCGAACAGGCCCTCGCGCTGGATAGCACGAACGAGAGTGCCCGTCAGATCGCCGGCGAGATCCGGGGCGCGGCCCTTCAGGCACTCAGCCAGGTGGCTGTCAATGCCTTCGAGCAGGAGCAGTGGGATGCGGCTCAGGCCGCCGCGTCAAAGGCGAGTCAGATCGATCCCGCCAACGCGCGGATGAAGGAAATCGCGACCAAGGCCGCCACCCGCAAGCAGGCGATGCAGTCCCTGGAGGCGGGCAAGGCCGCCGCTGCCCAGGGAGACGACGCGGCCGCGATCAAGGCGCTCCATGACGCCGTCGCCCAGTGGCCGGAGAATCCGCAGCTCGTCGCCGAGCGCGACCGGATCATCCAGTCGGCGGTCGATCGGCACGTCGCCAAGGGCGATGCCGAGAGCGCCGCCGGCCGATTCGCCGCGAGCATGATCGAATATGACCGGGCTTTGGCGATCGCCCCAGGCAACGCCAAGGTCGCCCAGCATCGGGAAAAGGCCGTCGCCCAACGCTTCCAAAACCTGCAGGAGGTCTACGAGCGCCTGGCGTTGGCGGGCCAATGGGAACTCGCCTGGGCGGAGGCGGTGTACCTGGCTGCCCTCGGCCCGCCCGGCGACGCCCGTGCGATTCAGAACCTGACCCGGGCGGAACAGGCGATCCGGTCGCGCATCGCGTGCCGACTCCGCGTGATCCCGCTGCCCGGTACCAGCGTCGGCAGCGCGGGCGTCCAGGCCGTCGCCCGCGAGTTGTTCAATCAGTTGGAGCGCACCAGACCCCCGCACTATACGCTGGTTCCGCTGGATGCGACGGCCGAGGCGGCGACGAAAGCGCGATTCACGCTGGCGGACATCACCACGACGGAGAAACTCAAGACGCTGGCGGACGACTTCACCGAGGCCGACCTGTTGCTCTTCGTCGACGTGACGTCCCAGTCGATCGCACCTCCGCGAGCGGCGACTTCCACGCGGAATTCGACTGAGGAGCAGGCGAGGCTTGCTCTCCAGCAGGCGCGGGAGGAACTCGGGCGAGCCCGCCGGGTCGCACTGGCCGACGAACGGAAATGGGACCCGGAAGCCCGGCATGCGCTGAACACCGACGAGACGTTTCTGCCCAAGGCGGCCGCCGGGGCCTATGGCGTCGCTGCCCAGCAGGCGGCTGAAAACTACAACGCGGCCCTGCGGCGAGTGGTCGAGCAGGCCGGCACGAACGGTCGCAACGGGCGAGCCGGCCAATCGGTGCCCGCGATCAAGGCCGGGGTGCGCCTGCGGCTCGTGCAGGCGACGACGGGACGTTTGATCTGGAGCGACGACGAGATCGAAACGACCGTCGAGCAGGCCTCCGGCGGCGATGCCACCGGCCTGCAATCCACCGCCATTCGACGTTTGATCCCTCTGCTGGAGAACAAGGCCCGGGAAACCTATGTCCGCCGATCCGTCGCTTACCTGGACGACGCCCGGAACGTCAAAGGCGAGAACGCGACACCCCTCTACGTGCGGTTCCTCTTCGATCTGAGCAGCGATCCGGGACCTTACGTCGTGACGCAGGCCATCGACGAGGTTTTCAATAAACTCGCCGGCGGCGAGGAACTGGAGCGCTGCCGCGAACGGGCAGCCAGGCGCCTCAATCTGCGGCTCGCGCCGCCGCCCACGCAGCCCGCACCCCCCGTCACCGCCGGCGCGCCGGCCCCGCCCCGAGAAGGCCCCAAGGCCCCCGCGCCGACCGCCGCAGGGGTCGCCCCGCCGACACCCCTCGTAACCCCCAGCGGCATCACCGTTTTTGACGGCTACCTGAGCAACGACGATGACAACATCCCTCGCGAGAATACCATCATCGACGATATTACCATCCGCGTGAGAGACACCGACTCGGACCCCCTCGATACCGACCTCGAGATCCGCGTCGGACGTTACGAGGGCACGTTCAAAGGTCTGCGCGTAGGCCGGCGCCTGCGTATCCGCGGCGCCAGCGGCCAGGAATACCGCCTCACCATCCTGGCCATCGACGACGACACCGAAACCGTCCGCCTCTCGCTCGAGCGAACCTCCGAACAGCTGCGGTAGTGTGCAGGAACCCGGTCGATCTGCGCCGGTGTGCTAAGCCGAGCCCAAACGAAAAAGAGCCGCGGGCTTGCCTTGACCCGCGACGCGGGAATGCGCCCGCACGCAGCCGCTTTGCGGCAAGTCGCGTGTCAAGGGCTTCAGGTCGCCGCGGCGGCCCGCGCGGCCTTCCGATCACGAACTGACCGCCCGGTACCTCAGCACGATCAGACCGTAGAGAGTAGTAGACCGCGGGAGAGCATCCGGGTCCTTCCTGTCGATTTCAGGCGCGGTCGATAAGCCGAACAACTGATCGACCGCGAAATACGCCAAAGACGCACAAAACGGACCGATCGGCGTATCCTTCGCGTGTGGGCGTATTCGCGGTTCCACGGAATTGCCCCCGTTATTCATGAGCGTGCCCTTTCCGTATTCCTACCCTCTCCTGCTCCGCGGCAGGTACGCCGCCGTGGGGAGTTACGCTCGCGTCTCCCCCGCGGCGAGACCGCGCCAGAGGCTTACTCTCGGGGCGTGCCGCTTGTTTGAAATCTGAAACCTCCAATCTGCAATTCCGTGTTCCGCCCCGTCGCCAATCGCAGGCATGCGGCAACTTTGAGAAATATTTCCGCCACTCCTGTCATCCAAAGCGAATTCCGCGAGAATTCAAACACAGCGCCGAGTGCTTCACAAGATTC
>JAPKGY010000155.1 GCA_026647385.1 Phycisphaerae bacterium
AGTAGATTTAAATAAAAGCGCTAAAGTACCTCTATTATCTCTGGTTAAAGGTTTGATTTGATTGTTAAAAGATGTTATCAGTCGTAAATGAATTCGTTAATTGCCGTTCTCAACCATCAAGGAACCTGAGTGCCTGGTGAAATGGCAACTGATCAAGACCGACCTGATGGTCCAGGCCTATCACACCACGCTCGAGTTCTACCGCCGACTCGCCCCGATGCAGGAAAAGATGTTCCGCCACATGGAGCGCGAAATCGAGGACATGGACGAGGCGGACCGCTGGAAAATCGACGAACCCGAGTCGCCGGACGACCCGGAGGCGCCCGAGACGCCGCCCGGCTGGCGCTGACCCGAATGCTTCATGAAACAATCGGGCCGAGGCGGACTCCCTTCCCGCGGTCCGCAAAACCAAGGGCGCCATTCGGGAAAACACGCGCGCCCATCGCGCCGCCCCTTCGCCGTCAGGTTCCGGACAAAGCAGACACCCACAGGCGATGACGCCTGTGGGTGCCCGGTAACCGTCTCCCACGGTGGTTACGCGTAATCCAGGTTCGATCACGGGATCAGCAGCGAATCGGTCGACCAGTCCAGCCTCGACCGCATCGAGCCGTACTGCGAACCCGTCAGAGGGATCCGGTGCATTTTCTTGTCGTTGGTCAAGGTCATCCAGATACAATCCTCGTCGGCACCGGCAAGGGGAAAATTAGACCACTTGGCGTGGCCATCGAGATAGACGACGTTCTGGCCGTCCTGCTTGTGATTCCGCGAGTTGGCGTTCTTGACCAGGAGATCCTGGGGCTTGCTCACCGTACCGGCGGCGGGCGGAAGAGGGAAGCCCGTGGTGGCCGAGGGGGAGTAATCATACCGCCCGTAACCTTTGACCCCATCCGCTCCGACGGAGGTGGTTCCCGAAGGAGAGTCCACGGAGTTGGAGTATGGGTTGCGGTCAGCCCCGAGGGCTTTCCGCGGATCCTGGGTGTTGGTGAGGATGCTGCCTCGTTCGACACCCGGCTCATCCGGGTCCTGGTTGCCCAGCAGCACGATCTGGAAGGAGAAACTGAACTCGGTCATCTCCGACTTGTCGGTCGAGGTTTCGGAACCGCAGAAATCGTAGTAGGGGTCGGTCTTGGCGAGATTGGCAGGATCCGAATGGTACTCGACAGAGGTTCCATCGCGCTTGTGCTGCCGGACGTTCGTCGCGGTCGGGCAGAGAAACTGTTTGGGCTGCAGGTACGCCCGCGCGCCGCCCATCAGCAGCCTGTAGTACTGCCTCAGGTTGCACTGCGACCCGAAAAAGTTGACGCCGGAGTACAGATTCGATCCGCTCTGGACGCGGAGATCGGGGAACGAGTCGTTGCCGCCGACGTAGCAGCCGTTACTGACGAGGTTGAGCATGGCCGGTCGCTGCTCGCAAGGCAACCGCCCGGCGTTGCCTTCGGCATACAGCAGGCAGGCGTTGGCGATTGACTTGAGGTTCGAGGCACACGCGATGCGGCGAGCCTGTTCCCGCGCCTTGGCCAACGAAGGAAGCAGAATGCTGATCAGCAAGGCGATGATCGCGACAACAACCAGCAGCTCAATCAGAGTGAAACCACGCCGGGTCCTGGTTTGACGGATACTCATGACCGCTCTCCTTTCCGTGATGAACCCTCAGGTTCGTGGACGACCGCGACCGGTCGGAAGAGATCCACTATACGCGCCCCTCACCGGACCGCAAGAAGGGTAGCATCCGGCGTGCCAGGACCGAACAACCATTTTCACGCCTGAAACGGCCGCCCAAATGCTCAAGTCACCCGAGTGACTGGTTGAAATCAACCAGGGGTGGTTGGGATGAACCAGCCGCCCGAAAGCCGGTCAATCCGAGTCGCCGAGTGGCCGTGGCCAGCCCGGTACGACCCGGCGGATACGAATGCATCCGAACATGAGGAATTAAACAATCACTTTTCGCCCGCCTGCATCCCGAACTTGGCCATGCGGTAGCGCAAGGCTTCGCGCCCTATGGAGAGCAGGCGGGCGGCGGCCGACACGTTACCGCCGGTGCGCCGCAAAGCGCACTCGATGAGGTTCCGCTCGACTTGCTCGAGATCGATGGGGCGATCCGCATCGAGCGTCCGCTCGGCTCGCCGGACCGGATCCGTGTCGGCCGGCAGCGGGAGATCCGCCGGCTCGATGGTCGAGCCGCTGATGCGCAAAGTCGCGCTCTCGAGGGCGTGCTGCAGTTCGCGGATATTGCCGGGCCAGGCGTAATCGCGAACCAGCCGGCCGGCCGCCTCCGAGAGATGCAGGTCGGCGATGCCGTACTTGGACGCCAGGTGTCGGCAGAACCGCTCCGCCAGCAGCAGCACGTCATCCCCACGCTGGCGGAGCGGGGGCAGGTCAATCCTCAGCACGTTCAATCGGTAGTACAGATCGCCGCGGAAACGACCCTCGGACACCAGACCGGTCAGGTCACGGTGCGTGGCGGCGATCAGGCAGAGATCGAAAGTTCTGTCGCGGGTATCCCCCACCCGCCGCACGGCGCGGGACTCGATGGCCCGCAGGAGCTTGGGCTGCAAAGGCAACGGCAGGTCGCCGATCTCATCAAGGAAAAGCGTCCCGCCGTCGGCGGTTTCGAACAAGCCCGGCTTATCCGCGGTGGCGCCGCTGAACGAACCGCGCTGATGGCCGAAGAGCTCGGACTCGAAGAGGGTGGCGGGCACGGCGCTGCAGTTGAGCGCGACGAAAGGCCCGTCGCGCAGCGGCAAAGCGGCGTGAATGTAGGCCGCCAACAGATCCTTGCCCGTGCCCGTCTCGCCGGTCAGGAGGATGGCGGGCAGTTCGCTGCCGACGGCGGCGGTTCGCCGGGCCAGACGGGCGACCTGCTCGCGGACCGCCACAACGCTCGGGTGCTCGCCGATGTATTCGACGCTGCGCAACTGCCCCGCCTGGGCACGGCGAAACTGGGTGAGTCGGCGGCGATCCCGCGAGGCGGACCACAGCTTCTCCACCGTCACCAGCAGTACGTCGAGGTCGATCGGTTTGGTCAGAAACTCGGCCGCCCCCCGCTTCATGGCATCGACCGCCACTTCGACGCTGCCGTAGGCGGTCACCACGACGACGTCGACCTCGGGCGATTCCTGCTTGATCTTCGCCAGCAGATCGAGCCCGCTCACCCCCCCGAGCCGGACGTCCATCAGAACGATCTGGGGCACAAAGGCGTGGAACTCCGCCATCACCTTCTCGCCAACGTGGACCAGACGGACCTCGTGCCCGACCTCGGCCAGCGCGTCGCCCATCGTCCGGGCCAGGCTGACTTCATCCTCGACGATCAGAATTCGCGGCATAACCCCCAACGCTAAACGGAGGGGAATGGAAAAGTCAAAACGTCAAGATCGCAGATTCGCCGTGGCGAAAGTCAAAACGTCACAATCGAAGTCGAAGAGCCGACGTGGCGGAATTCGTCCTGGTCGCCTCGCCACGGCGAGCAGGCGTGGCGACCGGGGCGAAAGTCAGAAGGTCGAAATGCCAGAAGGTCAGCAGGGGATGCGTCGGGCTCGACCGAAGGGTGGAGGGCGTCGCCGGTGCGGCCGCTGGGCACCCCTGAGAAGAGCCGCGGACCGCCGGGTGCCGCTCGCGGCTTGGTAAAGTCATTACCCGCAAATCCGACCGGCGGGCCGCAGACGGCTCAGCGCGCGGTCGCCGGCACGGACTCGGGAACCGCCACATGGTTGCCGTCGGGCGTGACGGCTTCGGCGGGTACCTGTTCGACGATCCCGACCTCCCGTCCGTCGGCCAGCGTGTACCGCAGCACCCCCCATACATCCCCCTCCGCGTTCTTGTCCGGTTTGTCCACCACAAACCGGAGCTGCCGCTTCAGCTCGCGGGTCTCGGCGAAAATCGCCTCGCGCTCCTCGCGGGTTCCAGGCGGGTAGTTGACGACGACATCAACGGTCCGGCCGTCGGACAGGGTAAAGCGGACGGTGTACTGACCCAGGCCCGTACGCCACGGCTGCTGGGAGATGATCTCACCCGCGCCCGCGTCCCGAAGCGCAAGGATCTCGTCCACCCGCACGTTGGCTTTCTGCTTGTCGGTCAGCATGCCCTGGCCCACCCGCTCGACGGTCCCGTCGGCGAGCGTGTATTCGATACCGAAACTGGTGAAGTGACGTGAGGATCCATCCGGATGGGGGCCCTCAAATAAGCAGTACAGCCTGCCCCCGCCCGCTTGTTTGATCCGGTCCATCTCGGCGTGCCTGGTCTTCGTGGCCGCGATTTCCTGGGGCGTCAAGGGCTGATCGCCGCTGGTGCCCCAGAGGTTGGTTGACCCCGGCGTTGTAATCGTGGCTTCGTGGGTGAATTCATACCGGGCACCGATCGGCGTGAAGATCCAGCGAATGCAGTCCCGCCCCGTCTGCGTGGCGGCGATCCCCACCGCCGATACGGTGATGACCAGCAGGCAGAGCGTCAGGATCATCCGGCGAGCGGAACCGGCCGCCGGCCGTGAACCGGCCAAGTGTACCATCCGTTCACGCGCCAACCGCATCCGCATGGGATCCGGCTCCGCCCGCATCGCCGCGGATCCGAGAAGGCGTTTCATTTGCGCATCGTGCTCGCACATCGTGTATTCCTCCCGCTTCACGGGTTTCAGATTTCTTCGCGATGGTCGGCCCCCAGCCGACAACGCATCTCCTTGATGGCCCGGCTGAGCCTCATGCGAACCGCGGCCGGCCGGCACTTCAGCACGGCCGCCATGTCTTCGATGGACATCTCCAGGTAGTATCGCAACACGACTACGGACTGATGTCGGAGAGGCAGGCTGCGGAGGATTGCCCGAACCCGGATTTGCAGGCCATCGGGCTGGTCACCGGCCCCCGGCTCGCCGGAGACCACCGACCGTCGACCTTCGGCAAAACGACCGAGCAGGAGCCGGCGAAGTCGCGTCCTGCGGTAATGGGTGTCTGCGAGACGCGTGGCGGTTCGCAGGAGCCAGGCCTCGATCTGCCGCTCGTTACCGTAGAGCCGGCGATGGTGAGCAGCCGCCCGGTAGAAGGTTTCCGCCGTCAGTTCCTCTGCCAGCTCCCGGTCGAACAGCCGATGCAGCAGGTAGCCGTACACCCTCGCGTAGAACCGCTCGAAATGCGACGTCAACAATTCGATCGGCCGGTCTTGCAAAGGCAAACCCACCACTCCTGTCAGGCCCGCGCTGCAACCAGTTGCTGAAACGTCCATGCCAGACCGCCTCAGTAAGCCGTCAACGGCGGCCAGTCCCCCGAGGACCAAGCCCGATTATGGACGCGCCAGGTGTGAATTCGTAACTGGAAAAACCTGGCCTGTCAGAAATGGATGGGAAGAAGCCGGGGGCCACACGGAGACAGGTCGAGGCATGCTGGTAACCGGAGAGGTTTCACGCACCCCCGGCTGACTGGGGCAGTTCCGTCGAATCGGTCAAAGGCACCTCGACATAGACGGTCGCCCCGCCGGCGGGGTTGTTCATGGCATGGGCGGAGCCGCCCTGGCGTTTCAGGGCCTGGCGAGCCAAGGCCAGCCCCAGCCCCATCCCCCGCTGCTTGGTCGAGTAGGAGAACTCGAAGATTCGCTCGGGCTCGGCTACCGGCAGGCCCGAGCCGCGATCGCACACGGAGATCCGGCATCTGGGTTCCGGGTCGCCCCCCGACGCAGACGGGCAGGGGCTGAGCCGCTCCGCTTTGAGCAGAATGTCGGCTCCGAGAGGCGAGGCCTCAATCGCGTTGACCACCATGGCCACGAGGGCATGCTCCAGGGTGGCCGGGTCATGGACGCAGACCAGGCCCTCGGGGGGAACGTCGAGCAGGAGCTTGAGGTCCTTGGTGGCCAATTCGGGCGCGATGGCTTCCGCCACCCGGCGGAGCGTGGGAACCACGTCGGCGGGCTGGACGGGGCTTGGGCCGGCGTTCGCCACCTCCATCAGCCCGGCGATCCAACGGTTCATGCGATCGACCGACGCAATGATTTCCTGCATTCGGGGGCGCATCGAGGAGCCTTCGGGCTCATGGCGGGCGGAGAACTGGGCGGCTGCCCGGATGCTGGCGAGCGGGTTCCGCAGGTTGTGGGCGAGTTGGGCCGCCACTTGTCCTATGGTGGTCAGCCGTTCGGACTCGATGAGCTGCTGACGCGCGCGATCGAGCGACTGGCGGGCATGCTCAAGGGCCTGGGCGAGATTGGCCATCTCCTGGGGAGCCGTCAGAAGCGGCTCCGGCGGGGGCTCGTCGCGGGCAAGGGCCGACACCTGGCGATTCAGTTGCTCCATTGGCCGCAGCAACCACCGGCGCAGCAGGGTCCCGATGACCACGACGTACAAGACCGTCAGGCAGATTTCCACTGCCAGCAGGACCCGTTTGCGGGTTTCCTGTCGATTCTTATCCCGTTGCAGCTCGGCGAGAACGGCTTCCACCAGTTGAAGATAGCGTTTTTCCGCTCCGCGGAGTCCGGCGATCTCCTCGGCCCGTTGGTCGGCCGGCAAGGCCTGCCAGCGGCGGTAGCGTGTGTAAAGACTATCGAGTGCCGAGCGGATTTCCTCGACATTGCGGTACTCGTCGACCTCGCTGAGCTTGCGGAACTGAGCGGTGAGGATGCTCGTAAACTCGTCCTGCGCCTCCGGGCTGACCGGTCCACCGGGCGAGGAAAGCATGGTGTTGAGCCGCTCAGCCGACAGGGCCATGTCGTTCCAGGGCTGGAGGGCGCCGTAGATCCGGCGAGCGTGCTCGGACTCGTAAATGGCGACCATGACGGTGGCTGCGCCCAGCAGCACCACCATGAGGTAGACCAGAAGCAGTCGGAATCGCAGCGTCATGGGTCCAGGGCCCGGTCCAGTTGACGAGGGCCTCGCATGAAACGGTATCCGCATCCCGGTTACCCGTCCATGGGGAGGGAGTGGGGGCCGGGGT
>JAPKGY010000156.1 GCA_026647385.1 Phycisphaerae bacterium
CCTTGATCCCGATTCAGTCGCTTTAGGAGCTCGATGATCTCGGTTCCCGTATTGAGGTCGAGGTTTCCCGTAGGCTCGTCGGCAAGTACGATGGAGGGGTCGATCCCGGCCAGGGCCTGCTTCAAAGCCGCCACCCGCTCGCGCTGGGCCTTGATGCCCGCCTCGCTTGACTGATCCGCGATCAGCAGCTCGTTGACCCGATTCTCGCCGATTCGCGAAGCCAGGCCGGTGAGCAATTCCTTCGCCTGCTCGGCGTGCTTGTCGACCGCCAGCCGAAGACCAAATCCGAACTCGGCATTGTCCTCGAACAGCGAGTTGCACCACGTCGGGCCGCGACCTTCGGAGTCCTTGCAGTACGGGGTCGTCGGCAGGTTGCCGCCATAGATCGACGAGCAACCGGTCGCGTTCCCGATCATCAGCCGATCGCCGAAGAGCTGAGACATCAGCTTGACGTACGGCGTCTCGCCGCAGCCGGCACACGCGCCCGAGTACTCGAACAAAGGCCGGAAAAACTGCGAACTCTTCACATTGATCCGATCGAACACCGTCCGGTCCGGGTCCGGCAAAGAGAGGAAGAAGGCGTAATTCGCCCGCTCGCGCTCGCGGATCGGAAGCACCGGCTCCATGTTGATCGCCTTGTGCTTGGGATTCGACTTGTCCTTCGCCGGGCACGCGTTCACGCAAAGCTGGCAACCGGTGCAGTCCTCGGGGGCCACCTGGATGGTGAACTTCATCCCCTTGAACTCCTTGCCCTTGTAGTCCGTCGAACGGAACTCCGCCGGCGCGCCCGACAGCGAGGCCGCGTCGTATGCCTTCGCCCGGATCGCGGCGTGCGGGCACACCATGGCGCATTTGTTGCACTGGATACAAATCCCAGGGTCCCAGATCGGTACGTCCAGGGCGACGTTCCGCTTCTCCCACTGGGTCGTCGCGGTATCGTAGGTCCCGTCCACCGGGAACGCGCTGACCGGCAGCCGGTCGCCCAGCCCGGCCATCATGAGCGCGGTCACCCGCTGGACGAAGTCCGGCGCCTGCTCGGGCACGGTCGGCGGCCGGCTCCATGTGGATGTCACCTCCTCAGGCACCTTGACCTCGTGCAGATGGGCCAGCGTCTCGTCCACCGCCGCGAAGTTCCGCTTGACGACCTCCTCGCCCTTCTTCCCGTATGTCTTCTGGATGGTGTACTTGATCTTGGCGATCGCCTCCTCGCGGGGCAGGACACCCGAGATCGCGAAAAAGCACGTCTGCATGATCGTGTTCACCCGGGTGCCCATGCCGGTCTTTTTCGCCACGTCGTACCCGTCGATCACGTAGAACTTCAGCTTCCTGGAGATAATCTCTTCCTGGACCTCGCGCGGGAGGTGATCCCAGATCTGATCCGGACCGTACGGCGCGTTCAGCAGGAAAGTCGCCCCCGGCCGGGCATAGCTCAACACGTCGTATTTTTCCAGGAACACAAACTGATGGCACGCCACGAAGCTCGCCCGATTGATCAGGTACGGCGAACGGATGACCCGCGGACCGAACCGCAGGTGGGAGATCGTCACCGCTCCCGACTTCTTCGAGTCATACACGAAGTAGCCCTGCGCGTAATTGTCCGTCTCCTCGCCGATGATCTTGATCGAGTTCTTGTTCGCACCAACCGTCCCGTCGGCGCCCAGCCCGAAGAACACCGCCCGCACCACGTTGTCCGGCTCGATATCGAAGGTTTCGTCCACCGGCAGCGACAGCCGGGTCACGTCGTCGTTGATGCCCACGGTGAAGTGAGCCTTGGGCGCGGCCTTGGCCAGTTCGTCGAAGACCGCCTTGACCATCGCCGGGGTGAACTCCTTGCTCGACAAACCGTACCGCCCGCCGATCACCTTCGGGTCCGCCGACATCAGACCCGTCTCCCGGGCCTCCCGCAGTGCCGCCAGCACATCCAGGTGCAGCGGCTCGCACGGAGCCCCCGGCTCCTTGGTCCGATCGAGCACCGCGACCGCCTTGACCGTCTTCGGCAGCGCCGCCGCAAAGTGCCTGATCGAGAAAGGCCGATACAGCCGGACGATCACCGCGCCGAGCCTGGCTCCCTTCGCGTTCAAATACTCGACCGTCTCCGCCACCGTCTCCGCGCCACTGCCCATGATCACGATCACCCGGTCGGCATCCGGAGCCCCCACGTAGTCGAACAGCCGGTAGTTTCGCCCCGTGCGCTGGGCGAACCGGTCCATCTCCGCCTGCACGGCTTCCGGGCAGGCCCCGTAGTACCGATTGCAGGCCTCCCGGGCCTGGAAGAACGTGTCCGGGTTCTGGGCCGTGCCGCGAATCACGGGCCGATCCGGCGTCAGCGCCCGCATCCGATGGGCCTTGATCGCCTCCTCGTCCATCATGAACCGCAGATCGTCGTCCGAAAGCACATCTATCTTCGACACCTCGTGCGACGTGCGGAAACCGTCGAAAAAGTGCAGGAACGGCACCCGGGTCTTCAGCGTCGCCGCGTGCGCGACGCAGGCCAGATCGTGCGCCTCCTGAACCGACGCCGACGCCATCAGCGCAAAGCCCGTCTGCCGGCAGCACATCACGTCGGAATGATCGCCAAAGATCGACAGCGCATGCGTCGCCAGAGTCCGCGCCGTCACGTGCATGCAGAACGGCGTCAGCTCGCCCGCGATCTTGTACATGTTCGGAATCATCAGCAGCAGGCCCTGTGACGCCGTGAACGTCGTGCTCAGCGAACCGGCCTGCAACGCCCCGTGAACCGCGCCGGCTGCCCCGCCCTCCGACTGCATCTCCACCACGTGCGGGACCGTGCCCCAGATGTTCCTCTGACCGCGGCTCGACCATTCGTCCGAGAACTCCCCCATCGGCGAGGACGGCGTGATCGGATAAATCGCGATCACCTCGCTGACGCGATGCGCGACCATCGCAGCCGCCTCGTTCCCGTCCACGGTCATGACTTTACGGTCCGTTGCCATTGATGATTCTCCTTACCTCCGGCGCCCCCTTCGGCAAAAAACGCCTCCGGACGCCCGGATCCTTCGGGGATGGCCCGACGTTCGTTGCACTGAGTGAACCAACGAGGGTGAGTCAGGGGACCCGGCCTGCCCGTGGAATTCTCTCACGAACGGCCAATGACCCGCGCGCCCTCTAACCGGCCCTCATCCGTCCAACTTCGGATGGCGCCCGCCGTTCCACGCTCCCCACCGGCGGGCGAGATGGGCTTGCCACCTGTGCCATGCGGTCTAACAGAGTCGTATTGTGCCACCGAGACAGCCCGACTTCAAGTTGCCTCAAATCGCCCTCACCCTTGCAGCCCCGCTGGCCAACTCCCCGCCACGCCAAAAGCCGACCACCCGCATCGCCATATCCGGCGTCCAGCCACATCCCGAAATCCGTCGAGCTGTGCCTCAATTCACAGCCCGCCGCTCCCGAGATATCCATCAGCCCCCCGCCACCGACCACGCCAAATTCGTAGCCTCGGACAGGTGCAATCACCACCTGCTGCTCAGCAGGAGTGCAATGGTTCCGTCAAACCGCCTGCAATAAATCCTCAAGTGAGCGACGATCGCTTGAGCCGACCTGCCAAGTTAGGTATACAATTGCAGTAGACCGGGTTGAACGGGCCTTTCAAGACCGCGGCGAAACCGTCGTGGATGGCTCCGAGGAGCAGCGGCCCGATCCCCGAGGACGGGCTTGTCGCACGGAAGCGTACGGATGAACACCGTGTATCTTCAAGTTGAAAACCGCCTGCAGCAACGCATCGAGCGGCTCCGGCAGGACTCCGGAAAGGACCTGCCCGAGGATCTGTTCGAGCCGTTGTTCGCGCACCTGCAGGACGTGATCGATATCGTCGCCAGCATCAAGGATTATTCCACCGAACCCTATCTGGAAAAACTGCGGGCGGTCGTGTGTGTGGAGTGCGCCCAGGACCCGCGAGGCACCTGCGTCCGGCGCGAGGCCGGCATGTGCGGCCTGAATGACTACTTCCCCATGATCGTGGGCACGATCGAGGACGTGCTCAAGACGGAAACGGGGCTCCCGAGCTAACCTTCGCCCCCCACCCGCCGCTCAACCGCTGAATCGGCCTCACCCGGCCCGGACAACCCCCCGCGAAACACCACCAGCCCATACCCAAGAAGCGCCATCACCAACACACCGGACGTCCGCGCGAACGTCCCGTAATCGACAGGCCCCGGATCGGCTGTGTGGAAATCCAGGCAGGCAACCGACAAGTCGCGGGACAGAACGGAACCCTGGGCAAACAGGATCATCGCCATCAGGCCGACACAAGCCAGCAACGCTCCACCCACGAACAGCCCGGAAATCAGGCATAGCCCGAGGACCAGCTCCAGCCAGGGCAGCGTCATGGCGATAAACGCCCCCAGCCGGGCGCCCACAAGCTCGTAATCGTACACGTTCGTCAGGAAGCCGTACGGATGGCGGATTTTGGGCAGGCTGCTCCACAGCAGGAGACCACCCAAAACGAGCCGGGCGACGAATACGAAGCCGCGGCACGCGCCGGCCGACCACCCGCCGGACCGTCTGGCAACACGCCCCGCGCTCATGGTCGACTCCGTTGGTATTCCTGCCACCCGCCCCGCACGACCGCCACCCGCGAATACCCGTCGGCCACAAGACCGATGGCCACGCGCTCGGCATACGTGCAGCGAGCGCTCTGGCAGTAAACCAGCAAAGGCTTGTCCTTGGGAATCGACGCCAGGATGTCGCGGCGCTGCTCTCGATCGGCGTTCACCGGCAGGTTGATCGCCCCGGCCAAATGCCCCGAGTCGAAATCTCGAGGAAACCTCGCGTCGATGAACTGAGTGTCACCCTCGAGATGCCGGCGAACATCGGCCACATCGACGCGGGGAATGAACGTGCCGGCGTAGTCTTTTTCGATTTGCTCGGTGGCGCCGGCACCGGCCAGGAACCCTTCCTCATCCACGTAGTGGTAAATCACACCGAGCGAGAGAGACGCAAGGATCAGCCCCAGACCTTGTGCCGCCGACGCCCCAAACGCACGCCCGACCGAGGCGGCGGCGAACGAACCGCGCCGGCGGCTTTGAGCCCATTTGAGGATTCCAATCAGGGCCGCCGCCGAAAACGCGCAGCCGGCGAGACGCCACAAGGCCGGACGGGTGATCACCGCCATGTCGATCGGCGTATCCGAAACCACCAATGCGGTCCCCTGCCAGCGCCGAGCCAACTCCGCAAAGGGCACGATCCGCACCGGCGACGGAGGATCGCACAACCGGGCCTTCCCATCCTTCGTGCCGAGAAACAACTCGTAGTGCCCGTATTCCCTCGTCCGCCCGGCCGTCTTCACGTGCAGAATGACCGGATAGGGAGAGGAGCGAAGTGCGCGGGTCGTCAGATTGCCGATGGGGGCAACATGGAGACCGCGATCGACCGCGGCCCGCTGCAATTCCTCGAGCGTGCTGCCCTTGGTCGAGCTGATGTACTCCGGCCTGAGAAGCGATGCGAAATCAATCTCCCGGTCGTACAATCGCATCACCGCGAACACACAGTAGAGCCCGCAATACGGCTCGGCCGAGGCCGACGCCGGAACCGCAACCGGCGTGTCGCCTTGCTCAGCCATGGCTACCGGAGGTCTGCCCAAAACCAGAGCAGCCGACTGAAAAACGACCGCGGTCAGCAAAGGGCCCAACTCACGCCTTCCCATGGCGACGCTCTCTTTGAATCCGGGTGACGAGCCAGACCGCGATCCCGACAACCAGAACGCCGGCCACAACCGCCCCCGTCCGCCGGAAAGGGCTTCGCCCCGTCGCTTGCGACACCGTCGAGTTGCCCGCGACCGGGCCCGGTTGCACCATCCGGACCGCATCCGCACCCGAGGCACCCGCCTCAGCCTTGTGCTGCTGAATGGCGCCCGTGACCTGGGAAACAATCTCCTCGTCCACCGCCGGCCCGATCCGACCATCCTGCCATTCAAAGGTGATGCCCGGGAATTCCGGCATTTCAATCTTTGTACCGTTGGGAATACCGGGCACGAACGCACCCGCCTTGGCGAAGTCCGGAGACAGGTCGACCGAGACTCGCCGGTGATGCCGCCTGGTCTCCGAGACTTCCCCGCCTTCTCTCTCGAACCGCGTGTTGAAATCGGCTTCCACCGGAACCCAGACGTCGCCGACCTTCTCGAACCGCACGTTCTCGAGCACAAAGGTCATTCCCGTGGTCTCCGGAGGGCGATACTTTCGGGCGATCTTCTCCGCTTCGGGACTCAGACCGGGAGGCCTCTTGACTCCGGTGAACCGGGCGTTCAGGTGAACTTCCGCCCGCGCAATGTTGTATCCGTGACCGGGATCGATCCAGACCACGTAAACGCCGTTCTCGTTGGTGGCCGTCAGGCGATAGCAGGCCGCACCTCCGATGCTCTCGGGCGCCTCCTGAACCTCCAGCGTGTCCGCCCGCGCGAAGATCTCGGCAACGCTCCGGTCGTCGCCCGGAAAACAACCGTCGAGCGGCGAACCCACGTATCCCGCCCCCATGGCCCGGTCGATGTTCCGCCACTCGCGCGAAACCATGATGCGAGGGCTGGTCACGTCACTCGGGTCCTGGTCGAAGCTCCAGCCGTCAAAGAACCGCTCGCCGTCGTACATCTGCCGGGAACGTTCCGCCAGTTCCGGCATTTCCAGGGACTCCCTGTCCTTCTGGCGCACCCAGCGGGACACGATCATGTCGAATCGGTCGTTGTCCCTTCTGAACTCGACGGTCGTGCGGCCCCAGATTGTCTGGCCGCCGATCGTGTCCTCATGGAGGGTATCGCTCTTGGTGATCTGGCTGGCGAAAGTCGCCACCACGCTGGTGAACGCCATCGCCAGCGGGCGCATCCACCACGGCTACCTGTTCTGCGGGACGCGCGGGGTCGGCAAGACCTCGGCCGCCCGGATCCTCGCCC
>JAPKGY010000157.1 GCA_026647385.1 Phycisphaerae bacterium
GATCTGCGCGGCCTTGTGCCGGCGCCCGCGAGGCTTGTTCCTGGTCACCGGACCGACCGGGTCGGGCAAGACGACGACGCTGGCGTCGATGATCGACTACGTGAACTCGAACTTCGACCGGCACATCGTGACGGTCGAGGAGCCGATCGAGTACTACCACCAGCACAAGCGGTCCCTGATCAACCAGCGCGAGGTCGGACTGGACGTGCCGAGTTTCTCCGAAGCGCTGCGCCGCGTACTGCGCCAGGACCCGGACGTGGTCCTGGTGGGCGAGCTGCGCGACCTGGAAACCATGGAGGCCGCCATCCGGGCGGCCGAGACGGGGCACCTGGTCTTCTCGACGGTCCACACCACCGGTTGCCAGGGAACGGTGAACCGGATCATCGACGCGTTCCCGCACGAACAGCAGGAGCAGATCCGCGTCCAGATCTCGACGAACCTGATCGCGGTGCTGTCGCAGAACCTGTGTCCGCGCCTGGACAAGGGCATGGTGGCGGCCTACGAATTCATGGTGGTCACGCCGGCCATCGCGAACCTGATCCGGGAGAACAAGACGTTCCGAATCGATTCGAGCATCCAGACCGGCAAGAAGTACGGCATGCAGTTGCTGGACGAGCACCTGCTGCAGTTGTATCGGGACAAGATCATCTCGGCGGAGGAAGCGCTGGACAAGGCCCGGAACCCGGGGGACATGCAGGACAAGATCGAAGCCCTGGAAAAGGGGCTGCCGATTCCGACGGAGGCCGAAGGCAAGAAGAAGGAAGAGGACGAGCTGCCGACGATGCCAAAGGGCTGATCGGCGGCGAACGAATCGAGAGCTGACGATGGCGGAGACACCGAAAAAACCGGGCGGCGCGGATCGGTCGGAACCGATCACGAAGTCATACGACTGGGGGGACGCGATCCGCAAGGTTCGGCCGGTGCAGCCGATCTCGGTGAAGAAGGTCTCCCCGGGCGGCAACCGGGAAACACCGGAGCCGTCGAGCAAGCCGGCGGGCACCGAGACCGCGGAAGCTCCGGCCGATCAGGCCAAGCCCTCGACCAAACCGACCGCCGGCCGACACGCGAAGATGCCTCCCATCGGGCAGCTCAAGGGCCGGCCGCTGGGGCGCATCCTGATCAAGATGGGCAAGCTGACCCGCACCCAGGTCGGCGAGGCCCTCGATCTGCAGAAGAAAAAGCACGGGCCCATCGGGCAGTTGCTGGTCGAACTGGGTTACGTCGACGAGAACGACGTCCGGATCGCCCTGGGCGCCCAGGCGGGCATGGAGCCGGTGGATCTGTCCAAGTTCGAGATCCCCCGGGAGATCCTGGCCCTGATTCCCACGCAGATGGCCAACACCTATCGCGTGATTCCGATCGACTACGAGCCGGCGGGAAAGCTCCTGAGCATCGCGATGGACGATCCGTCCAACTTCCAGGCGACCGACGACCTCAAGACGCTGATGGGCTACGCGATCAAGGCGTACATCACCACGCCGGACGATCTGGCCGGCGCGTTGGGCCGGTTCTATCCGGAGGATCAACCCGAGTCGATCAACGACCTGATCAATGAAATCGCCGGCGACGAGGACCTGGCCAAGTTCGAAGGCCGGGGCGAATCGATCGACCTGGAGGAACTCAAGGAGCTGGCCGACTCCAACCCGGTCAAGAAGCTGCTGAACCTGGTGCTGCTGCAGGCCATCCGCGACAAGGCGAGCGACATTCACTTCGAGCCGTTCGAGGACGAGTTCAAGATGCGGTACCGGATCGACGGCGTGCTGTACGAGATGGTGCCGCCTCCTAGACACATCGCCGTCGCGATCGCCAGCCGCATCAAGGTCATGGCGAACCTGAACATCGCCGAGCGGCGCCTGCCGCAGGACGGCCGAATCGAACTCGTCGTCCAGGGCAACCCCGTGGACCTGCGCGTCAGCGTGCTGCCGACGATCTTCGGCGAGTCGGTGGTGATGCGCGTCCTCGACCGGGCCAACGTCTCGCTCAGCCTGGACCGGATCGGCATGCGCGACCAGGACCTGGCCGTCTTCCGCCAGCTCATCCACAAGCCGAACGGAATCATCATTAACACGGGTCCGACGGGTTCGGGCAAGACGACGACCCTGTACGCGGCGCTGAACGAACTGAACGACGTCGAGCGGAAGATCCTGACGGCCGAGGACCCGGTCGAGTACGACATCGACGGACTCGTCCAGTGCCAGATCAACGTGGACCAGGGCATGACCTTCGCCAAGGCGCTGCGGAGCTTCCTGCGTCAGGACCCCGACGTGATCCTGGTCGGCGAGATCCGCGACCTGGAGACCGCCCAGATCGCGGTCCAGGCCAGCTTGACCGGACACCTGGTCTTTACGACCCTGCATACGAACGATGCCCCGTCGGCCATCGCGCGCCTCGTGGATCTGGGGCTGGAGCCGTTCCTGGTGACGGCCACCCTGGAGGCGATCGTGGCCCAGCGTCTCGCCCGGCGGATCTGCAATAACTGCCGGGACGAGTTCCAGCCGACCGAAGAGATGCTGATGGAACTGGGGCTGACCCCGGAGGACGTGCAGGGGCGGTCGTTCATGTACGGTCGCGGATGCGATTACTGCAATAACACCGGCTACAAAGGCCGGGTCGGCATCTTTGAAATCATGGCGATCAACGACCCGATCCGGGAACTGATCATGCAGCGTGCGTCGAGTTCCATCCTGCGGGCCGCCGCCCGGAAAGCGGGGATGCGCTCGTTGCGGGAAAACGGCCTCATGGCGATCTACGAGGGCCTGACCACGCTGGAAGAGATCGTACGGGAGACGATCGTCGAGGAGGATTAAGAGCGGTGCCCGAAGCTTCCGCCACGCCCCGCCCCGGGTGCCGGCGCCAGGCGACTCTTCGAGGTGCCCTCCAAACGTAAGGATCGGTCGGGCCGGCGACCTGGGGTGGTTGCCCGCCTGCCGGTGTCGGTTTTTTTGCGGAGCGGTCCCATGCCCAAGTTCTCGTACGAAGCGATGAACCAATCCGGGCAGGAGGTCAAGGACGAGATCGAGGCGGTCTCGACCGAGGAAGCCTTGGCGAAGATCCGCAGCCTGGGCTACTACCCGACGAAACTGCGGCAAAAGGGCGGCAAGAAGGCGGCGACCGGCAAAGCCGCCGCGGGCCCGGCCGCCAAGAAACGCAAGAAGGTCGGGGGCCTGAGCCGCGTCAAGGTCAAGGAAATCACCCAGTTCACCCGCCAGCTTTCGACCTTGCAGGACGCCGGTCTGCCAATCCTGCGCAGCCTGCGGATCCTCGAGCAGCAGCAGAAGCCCGGCCCGTTGCGGCTGATCTTGCGCCAGGTCGCGGACGACATCGAAGGCGGGGCAACGCTGTCGGAAGCGATGGCCGGCCAGCCCAAGGCGTTCGACCGGCTGTACTGCAACATGGTGCAGGCCGGCGAGGCGGGCGGCGTGCTCGACGTGATCCTCCAGCGCCTGGCCGACTTCATGGAGCGGGCCCAGCGGCTCAAACGCAAGGTCGTCGGCGCCATGATCTACCCGGTCGTCGTCATCCTCTTCGCCGTCGGCATCGTGGCGGGCATCATGATCGTCGTCGTGCCCAAGTTCAAGGACATCTTCTCCGATTTCGGCACGACGCTTCCCGGCCCGACCCAGTTGTTGATCAACATGTCGACCTGGTTCGTGGAGGGCAAACCGCCGGGCTGGGTCGTGCTCCTGTTCAGTCCGATTGTGCTTTTCGCACTGCTCAAGCTCACGTGCATGTCCCAGTCCGGGCGCTATGCGGTCGACACCCTCAAACTCAAGATCCCCGTGCTGGGCAATATCCTGGCGAAGACCGCCGTCGCCCGCTTCACCCGGACCCTGGGGACGCTGCTGGCGGCCGGCGTGCCGATCCTCGAGGCGATCAACATCACGAAGGATACGTCCGGCAACGAGGTCTACGCCCGCGCGCTGGCCAACGTACACGACGAAATCCGCGAGGGCGAGTCGTTCGCCAACCCGCTGCGGGCGGCGAAAATCTGCGATTCGATCGTGGTCAACATGATCGACGTCGGCGAGGAAACGGGCGATCTGGACAAGATGCTCATCAAGATCGCCGACAACTACGACGAAGAGGTCGAAACGCTGGTCGACGGCCTGGTCTCGCTGCTCGAACCGGTGATGGTCGTGATCCTCGGCGGAATCGTCGGGTTTATCGTCGTTTCGCTGTTCCTCCCGCTGGTCACGCTGATTAACTCGGTGTCCGGCGGCGGCGGCAAGTAGGCCCCCCCGACCGCTCGGCTTCAAAAACTGCCCCGGCTAGGACAAGCCGGGGCCTTTTGTTCGCCGAAAAGCGACCGGCGGGGCGCTTTTCCCGGGCTCGGCGTGACTTTTGGCGCCCCGCGATGATACGATATAGAAGGGGTGAGCGTCCGGGGCCGGCGGGGCTGCGCCGGGCGGTAATCCCTGCTGATGAACGGCCTCGGTTCGGTATTCATCCGATATCTTGTTGACAGGAGTCCTCCTATGACGCGTCTCCGCACCACCTGGACTCAAGCCCGCCGGGCTCTCTTGCCGGCACAGAGATGGGCGGTTTCCGGCAGGGGAGGGTCGCATCGAGCGTTTACCCTGGTTGAGTTGCTTACAGTCGTCGCGATCATTTCCTTGCTCATGGGCATTCTGATGCCGACGCTGTCCAAGGCTCGCGAACAGGCCAAACGAGCGCGGGTCCTGGCCCTTGTCGAAGCGATCGGCAAATCACTCGAAGCCTTCGCCAACGACTTCGGCGATTACCCGGATTCCAGCATGCGGAGGGATATCATCAATTGGGATGAGACCAACCCCGGACCACCCCAGGCCATGCTGAGCGGCGCCCATTGGCTGGCCCGGGCACTCATGGGCCATGACCGCCAAGGAGTCGACGCCCAGGGGATCGTCATGAAGGGCTATGTCGCGATGATGCCTCAACCCAAGGAAAGCGATCTCAAGACTTACAGCCGCAAGGGCCCCTACTTCGAGGGCAACGTGATCGTGCGGGACAACGACCAGTCAAACAACTTCAACATCGGGAGTACCACCAGCACGAACGATTACCAGCCAACCGGCCGATTGATCATCATCGACGACCTGTTCCGATCGCCGATTCTGTACTACCGGGCGAACGAGCGGGCCAAGGACCCGTTCTGCGTGGATGGCCTCGGCCAGCTTGCCCCCGGCAACCCCATGGATCGCCCGGGAGTCTACAGGCAAGCCGACAATCGCCTCATCACGGGTGACGGCACGAGCGTCCTGGGCTGGGACTTCGGGTTCAAGGACCGCCCGCACCAGATTTCGAAGTTCGGCAATGTAGCCGTCGATCCGAACAACCTGTCCGTACTAGGGACTATTCCGCCGGGCTACACCAACACCTTCGTCAACTACTTCAAGAGCAACAGTGCGCTGAGGAGCTCTCAGATCGCCAAACCCGTCACGGAAAAGTTCATCCTGATCTCCGCCGGCAAAGACGAGTTGTACGGGACGGGTGATGATATCACTAATTTTAACCAATGACTCGGGATGGGACCGGTAGGAGGCGTTTGATGAAAACCAACCCGACAGCGAGGAGTCGGACCATGCAGAGACAAGGAATCAGTTCCGCAAACCAGACCCGGCGTTCGCGGCGGACGGCTTTCACGCTTGTGGAGCTTCTGGTCGTCGTCGCGATCATCGCGATCCTGATCGGCATCCTGCTCCCCTCGCTGTCTGCCATCAAGAAGCAAACCAAGGTGGCCACCTCGAAGGTCACTCTCAGTGGGCTCGAAACCGGAATCCAGCAGTTCCAGGCGGACTCGCGATGTGGCGGCTCGCTGCCTCCGTCGGCGGCTCCAGGCACAACGCTGGTCGGGTTCACCACTGGCGTGATCGCGAACCCGCACCTGAACCCGGGCCAAACGACGAGAGTCGACGGCGCCAGTCTGCTTTTCTGGGCACTGGCCGGCGCGGACCAGCTCGGCACGCCGGGGTTTCAAGACCTCGATGGCGATGGGACCTGGGCAAACAACACGGCCGGAGGACGATTCAATCCGCCGGCGGCGCCGAACGGTTTATACAGCGTCAGGAACGATACGAATCAACCGGCCTATCAGCGCACAGGCCCGTTTATCGATCTGGGCAAGATGAAACTGCCCCAAATGGTAAACCCGGCCAACCCGGCGGACGGCTTCGTTATCCCGGCCGCGAAGGCAACCTCGGGCGGGAATACCGCCATGTCCTCCCTCTGCTTCCTCGACAGCTTCGACCAACCCATCCTCTACTACCGGGCCAACCCGCTCAAACCGTTGATCGCCGACGATCCGTTCCTCAGCGGCGGTAGTTCTCAGGGGATCTACAACCTCATGGACAACATTCAGGTCACCGGCAGCGCCGGCGCTCCGGGGATCGTCCGCGGGATGGACTTCGGTGCCGGCAAGGTTCCGGCCGACAATTACCACACCGCAGGCATGTTCCACTACCTGGCGTACCGCGGCGAAGTGGCTGACAACAACAACGCCCTGAACTGGCTTCGGACGACTCCGCCTCCGGCCCGGTACAGCTTCGGGTACACAGTGTGGAACCCGAACGTGACCGCGATTCCGAAACCCTACAACGAGAAATCCTACATCCTGATTTCGGCGGGGCCTGACGGGGTATTCGGATCACCGGACGACATCGCCAATTTCGAGGTCAACAAGTGACGAGGCCAATTTCGAGGTCAACGAGTGACGAGGCCTCCGGGTGAATTCCTTGAACGGGACGCAATACCGCCGCAATCAACGCCCCGGTCAAGCCTGCACGGCTCCACGGCCAACACTTCGGCGCGCTGGCGGCGCGGCCTGACCATTCGCTATATTCCGACAGCCACGCGCATTCTCAGCGAAACGCCGTTTCCAAGCGCGTTCATGCTGCGCGGCCAGCCGGTTGCAGGTGTG
>JAPKGY010000158.1 GCA_026647385.1 Phycisphaerae bacterium
CCTTTGAACATGGATTTCTCTCTTTGCATAATGAATTGAATCGGAGAAGGGAAGAAGGAGGCTAGCTCCGGGCGTGAACCCGAAGTGCGCGTTCCGCTAACATCAACGCCCAATCGTCGGCCAGAGTAACGCCATGTCGGCGTTTCGGCGTTTGTCGATTTTCGCATTTGCCCTCACACGCTCCACCCCAGGTCCGCGCAGATTCTCTTGAGGGCATCGGCCGCCAGCTTGAACAGTTCCGGCCCGGTTTCGCCCGAGGAATGTTCGGCCTTGCCGAGGTGGGGTTCGAGGGCGAGGAAGCCGTCGTAGCCGTCGGCGGCTGCGTCGCGCAGGATTCGCGGGATGTCCCCATCGCCCTGGCCCGCCGGCACCGCGCGATCCTGCTCGCCGTACTTGAAGTCCTTGATGTGGAAGTAGCCCGTGAAAGGCCTGAGCGGGACCCAGCACGTCTCGTAGATGTCCCGCACGTCCATGTTGACGAAGTTGGCCGGGTCGAACGCCCCGACCAGATGTTTCGAGCGGACGGCTGCCAGCAGGTAAACGCACCATTCCGGAAAGGCGCCGAAAAGCTGCTTTTCGTTCTCGAGTACGAGCGTCACGTCGCGGTTCGCGACGTAGTCCACCTGTTCGTTCAGCCGATCCACGACCGCCCGGCGGTACTCGCCCGGGTCCTTGCCTTCCGGGGGGTAGTAGCTGAAGATCCGGATGTACCTGCTGTCGAAGAATTCCGCGATTTCGACCGCCCGCTTGAAGAGGTCGAAGTGGACTCGCCAGTCGTCGTCGATTCTCACCTTTCCGATCGGCGAACCAATACACGAGACCCCGAAGCCGCGATCGCCGAACTGTTTCCTCAGGTCGGCGCACTGGGCGTCGGTGAACTTCATGACGTTGAGGCCCCATGCGGCCCGCAGTTCGACGTACCGGATGGCGTTCTCTTCCAGAACGTCCATCTGCACCCGCGGCTCCGGGCTGATTTCGTCGGAAAACGCGCTCAGTGTCGGCATCTGTCACTCTCCCGAGGCCACCGGCCTCCTTCTGATTCGCAATCCGCTGACGAGGGTCGAGAGGCCGTCGCCGGCGTCGGATCGGTCGCCCCCCCGACTCGCCGTTCGTGATCGGCCCATACTTTACCCCCTGCCGGCAGGCCGGCCAATCAGCGGTCGATCTTTTCCCCGTCGCTAAACCACGCTCGGGCAGGGACTTGAGAAAAAGCGGCCCGCTTATTGCGCGTTTTTACTTGACCGGTGCGAGATCGTGGTGTATATGTTCGGTATTAGTTAGGTCTTTCTGGACGGGAAATGGGGCTCAGGACATGCAACCACTCGCACAACAGAGCCGAGCCAAGTGTCAAGAGGCGTTCGCACTCGAGCCTGGCCGACTTGCAAGCAGGCATGAGGTTTTTCGGCCGCGAACTCCTTCGCGGCTTCGCCTGAACGTCGCCGTCCGGCCCGGTCCGGTTCAGGCCGGCCCGCGGGTCACCGAGGTCTGCCTGCGGTTCGGCATTCCGCGGCGTGGCCCCGGGCGGATTATTGCACGCAATCTCGATCTCGACCTTTCCCCGGGGACCGTTACCCTCCTCACCGGCCCGTCGGGCTCGGGCAAGTCGCTCCTGCTGGCGGCCGTGGCCCGGCAGGCCCCCGACAGCCTGGACGTGGCCGACGTGCCCTTCCCCCTCGACGTGCCGGTCCTGGACGCAGTCGCTCCGACGCGGCCCGTCGATGAGGTCCTGGGGATTCTCACCGCCTGCGGGCTTGGCGAGCCCATGTTGTGGATTCGCCGGTTCCAGCAGCTCTCCGACGGCGAACGGTTCAGGGCTCGCCTCGCCCGGGCGGTGTCACTTTCCGGCCGATCCCGTGGGCCATCGGTGCTCCTGTGCGACGAGTTTGGCGCGATCCTGCACCGGCGCATCGCCAAGGCGATCGCCTTCAACCTCCGAAAGCTGGTATCGCGGGCCGGCCTCACCCTCATTCTGGCGACCAGTCAGGACGACCTCGAGGAGGACCTGCGCCCGGACGCGATCGTCCGTCTGAGCGACGAGGGTTCGCTCGTGGAGCGTCCGCGGCATGGTTCAGCCGAGCACGCCGCGGTCTCGTTCGCTTGCGGCCTGCGGATCGAGCATGGTTCGCTTCGGGATTACGAGCAGTTTGCAGCCATGCACTATCGCCGGCGTCAGAACATCGGGTTTGTGGACAAGGTGTTCGTTCTGCGTGAAGGCCGGGGCGGGGCGGTGCTCGGCATCGTGGTCTACGGCAGACCGTCGCTGGAACTCCGTTTGCGGAACGCCGCCACGGGCGGCCGATTCGTGAAAAACGCCACCCGACTCAACCGGGAGGTTCGGGTGCTGAAAAGGCTGATCGTCCACCCGGACGTTCGCGGCTGCGGGTTGGGGCATCGGCTGGTCGCGCGAACCTTGCCCCGCGTGGGCGTCCGGTTCGTCGAGTGCTTGGCGGCCATGGGCGCGATCAATCCCGTTTTCGAGAGGGCGGGCATGCGTCGAATCGGCACGGTCGCACCGCCGAGCAGCCAGTCGGTGAACCTCACCCGGCTGCGGGCGGCCGGCGCTGACCCCTTGGCGGCCGACTTCGTGGACCAGGTCCGCCGCCGGCCTGCGGTCCGCCGGATCGTCGCCCGGACGGTTGAATGCTGGCACCGCGCGACCCGCGGCAAGAGAACCGACATTGAGGACCAGACCCCGACCCTGCTCGCCCACACGTATCGGCAGTTGGCGGGGTCGCGCCCGGTCTACTACCTGTGGGCGGCGGATCGCGCCGGCTGGGCGACGATCGATCGGTACATGGGGGGTATGGCCGGGGATGAGTCGAACCCTGAAGCGGCGTAGGGCGGCGGTAGATCTTTAACGAAGTACGGAGGGAGACGGATGAGTCTGATCGCAGGAATCCAGAGCGTGTTTCGACCTCTCGCTTCCCGCAAGGTGCGGGTGGCGGTCGCGACCGTGCTGGCGGCTTACGCCGCTCAGTACGGCCTGAACTGCAGCGAGGAGCTGCTGCTCACCGTCGTGAGCGTTGGCGTAGCCCTCATTCTGGGCATCGCCCACGAGGACAATGGCAAGGCGCAGGTCAGGCCGTCGGTCAAATGGGAGAACTGAGCGCCAGCACAAATGCGCCAATCCGGATGGGCTTTCACGAGGGGTACGGGCGTGGCGGGGCCCGGACGGGCAAATCGCCCCGGCGACCTGCCGGGGGGAGCGGCCTGCCCAGCGGGAAGCGGCGCCGGGCGGCGTGCAACCGAAGGAAGACGAGGTGTGATCATGCGGTGGAGACGCTGGGTTTGGGCATTCGCGCTGGCGGTCGGCGGTTGCGGCGGCGACGCCCGCGTGGACTTGTCGGCGGCCGACGGCATCCGGGCGGCCGCCCGACAGATGGAGTTGACCTTACGGGAGTATCACGATGAGGTCGCTCGGTACGACACGACGCGCGAGGATGCGGTCATCGCGGCGTTCGTCGGCCGTGTGCGCGCGGACCATCAGGACGATGCGGCGATGGCCGACCACGTGAGCGGTTTCCGGTCAGCCCTGGACACGATCCGCAAGGATCGTGACACGGAATACACGCGCCGCGCGGCGGCGTCTGACAACGTCGCGGTACTGCGCGAAATGGCCCGCGGCCTGGAGCGGCTGGGCATTGAAAGCCTGGCCTTGGGTGACGAGATGGAACGCTATCTGACGAATTGGCTGGACTCGCGCCGGCAGGCGCGGACACCGGCGGTTGAGACGGTGACCGGAGGCGGACAATGAGCGATACGAACGACTTGACACGGAACCTGGATCAGTTGCTGAACCTGCTCGACGCCCCGGCTTCGCAAGCCCCTGCGCCGGCCGCCGGCGTGACGGGCGATGCGATCGCCGCGGAACTGGCCCGGCCTGCACGCGCGACGGCGGTACGTTCGCTTCGCGAGGCCCCGGAGATCGAGGCCTTCCGCCGGGAACTCGTCGACGGACTGATCCGGGCGGACACGGCGAACCGGTTGCTCAAGCTGATCGGGGAGGTGGTGACGCGGGTGATCCGGTAGAAAGAAAAGTCAAAACGTCAAAATCGCAGATTCGCCGTGGCGGACGTCAAAACGTCGCACAGTCAAAACGTCACAACGTCACAACGTCAGGATCGAAGTCGAAGATCCGACGTGGCCGAATTCGTCCTGGTCGCCTCGCCACGGCGAGCAGGCGTGGCGACCGTGGCGAACGTCAAGAAGTTACAATGAAGGGGCAACAAACCGGTCTCACATCGCCCACTGGAGAGACAAATGAGTTGGGAGCAGGCAGGGTTGGTGGTGGGAGTGCTGTCGCCGCTGGTCGGAGCGCCGCTGGTGATGATCGCGCTTTATCTGCGGGCGATTCGGGAACATCAGACGGCGACGATGGCGGAGATCAATCACCGGGTCCAGACAATCGAGGTGGCGATCCACGAACTGATCAAGTCGACGAGCGACTTTGAGCGGGAATACGCGACCAAGGAAGAGTGGGTGCGGGAGTCGATGGTGACCCGGCAGCGGCTGGAGAAGCTGACGGAGATGATCACGCGGATCCAGGCGGAATTGGAGAATGGGCACGGCGTGGCGGCGGAGATGGGCCGGATCGCAGCGGGCATGACCCGGCTGATCGAACGGATCGGCGAAACACAGGAGCGGCCAGAGCGGCAGGCGGCGTGAATGAGGGCACGGGCATAGTCTTGTTTGGCGATTTGATGGCACTGGGATCTCCCTGTATGACCGTGCGTGATCCTGGGGCGCCAACCAAAACGAAAGGCTGCGTGGGTCGCCACGGCGACGAGCGCTGAAGCCCGCGGCTCGTTCACGTCGCAGGCTTGCGCACGGTCATAGCTTTAAGGAAATGGGAACCCTGGAGACTGGACGGGAGGGAACACGATGAGCCAGGTAGAGGGTGCGACGCAGATCAAGCGGGTGAGAAACGAGATCCTGGTGGCGCTGAAAATGCTGTATCCGGCGGCCTTGCAGGGCGAGCAGGTGCTGCGGACGCTACTGGCGGTCTTTCCGCAACTCGAGTGGGAGGATCTCAAGAAGGACCTCGCCTACCTGTGCGAAAAAGGCTACGCGCAGCGGGTCATCGCCGAAACCGAGCGGGACGCTCGGACCACGTCTTGGCGAAAACGCTGGTTCCGCCTGACGTCCAGCGGGGTCGAGGTGGCGGACCACTGCGTGGAGGATAAGGCGCTGGAAGTGTGAAGGGAACAGTCAAGAAATCAAAAAGTCAAAACGTCACAATCGAGGTCGAAGATCCGACGTGGCGGAATTCGCGGCGGCGAGAATCACAACGCTTTCAGATTTCAAATGGGCGTAACTCGCGGGCCGCGAGGCACAATGGGGACGGACACCGCCTCACCATGATGGCCAGGGGGCAGGGATTGCCTGAGAACAAAGACCTTCCCGTCAGCGGAGATCCTAAGGCGGACCGCCTTTTTGTGCTCCGCAACCGAAAAGGAGCCTTCCGGGGAAACAGGCGCGCAAATCGCATTGGTCCTTCGCCGAAAGGTTCTACACGGGCGGAGCCAGTCCCCATTCTGCCCGCCGACGCGCGCTCCGCGTGAGCGGCCGGCCAGTTATGCGCATTTCAAATCGCGGATTTGAGATTTCAAATCCGGGCGTCCGATCGATCGAGTCCGAGCGTGCAGTCGATCGAATCCGCGCGTCCAATCGATCACCTGCGCGCGTCCGATCGATCATTTCGCACTCGGCTTTCCCTCCGCGGGCCGATCAGCCTTTCTCCGGCTGCGTCGCGGGGACGGCGTATGGCGTGATGTCCTCGATCAGGATGGCATCGACGCCGAGGAGATGGCCGCGCGAGGCGGGGTTTTTGCCGACGTCGTGGAATGACAGCACGTGTCGGCCGGCGGGGATTTCGATCATCCCGAGCTTGCACTCCTGAAAGGACAGATGCGGACGGAACAGATCGACCGTGGTCAGCGTACCGAACGGCTTTCCATCCAGGAGGACCTTCCACGCACCACAGTCCTGCGAACAGGCCAGTCTGAGCCGCCCTGCTCCTTTCATGTCGCGATCCGTGGTAAACGGGATCTCCAGCCAAGCCCCTTCGGACTTGAACCGTGCCAGCAATTGCTTCTGCCCGCTGAACAGGCTGCTCGTGCTGGGTTCGACGACGGTCTCGGCGGGCGTGACTCGGGCGTCCGCGGCGAAATCCTCCAATTCGATAACGGTCGTCGGCACGATCCGCTCGGCGGCCGGCGGCAGGGTCGTGAAGCGTCGGGCATGTCCGACCTGATACCAGAAGGCCACGGAACTGAACAAATCCGCCCGCTCTGCGAAGCCGGAAGTCCCGCGGCCCAGATCGTCGAACATCGAGCCGCGATGTTCGATGGTCACCTTGAGCGATTTCGTGAAGTGGACGGGGTCGGGGATGTGCCAGCGGAACACCGTGGTTCGGTCGCCGACGTCGTAACCCTCATAGGAAGACACGCCGTAATAAGGCCGGCCGAACTCGCGGAAGCCGAATGCGTCGCAGAAGTAATCCTCGGTGCCGGTTCCACGGAGGCTGGGCTCCGGCTCGCCGTCGATGAAGAAGCAGTCGTCGCCTTCGCCAAACCAGCCGCGCGTGCGGTTGACGACCGACAGGACCGTGCCGACATAGTGCCCGCGTCCCTCGCCCTCGAAGACAAGGTAATGCGGACCGAGCTTGACGGGATATTCCTGCCGGTACTGGGCATGGAAATACGCGGTATCCGGAGGCAGCGCGGGCACTTTCTGGTAATCCACGTAATAGTAGACGCCGACCGACTCCGCCGATTCGTTGGCGAGCGTGATGCGGGCATGCTTGTGGAAAGGCATCGGCCAATAGCAGTT
>JAPKGY010000159.1 GCA_026647385.1 Phycisphaerae bacterium
TACCATTTTTCTGGCCATCCATATCTCTGTCATTGAATTTTTTTGAAACGATTTTACCATGAGCTTGACACCGTGCTTAATGATGAAGTCGATCTTGGCATCGTCTCGTACCCGTCCGCCTCGCGTGACCTCGACGTCATTCCGCTCAATAACGAGCGCATGGTCCTCTGCTGCCGGCCCGACCATCACTTGGCCGCCCACCCGGAAATCCCGCTTCGACTGCTCCACGGCGAGCATTTCGTCACCTTCGATCCCGACCTCGCCATTCGCAGGGAAATCGATCGCCACCTGCGAGAGGCACATGTGGCCGTCCGCGTCGTCATGGAGTTCGACAACATCGAAACGATCAAGCAGGCGGTCCAGATCGGGGCGGGCGTCTCCATCCTGCCGGAGCCCACCGTGCGGAGGGAAGTGTCAAAGAACCATCTGGCCGCCGTCCGCCTGGCCCACAGCGATTGCGTACGGCCCATCGGAATCCTTCACCGACAGCGAAAAACGCTCATTCCGGCCGTCCAACAGTTCATCCAGATCCTCCAGGAAACCAAGAGCGCCGTCAGAACACCCGCCCTGAGCGAGCACTGAAACGGTGTGCCAGAAGCCCGGGGACGATTCCCGCTCCCGAGGCTCCCGCAGACCGTCCGGGACCGGCGGGGCCTCCAGACCCGGAAAACCGAGCCACAAGGCCGCCGCAGCGTGAAAACGCCCCTGCGGCCCGATGCCCCGCCGAAGAAAGCGGAATCCTCATTCTCCGCACGAAGCGCACACAACAGGCAGGAAAACACCCACAATCATTAGGCCAGCTAATTCGGAAGGTATACGCAACACGCTATCTCATTATAGGTCGAGAAAAACAGGAATTTCCGCTTGTGATTTCAGGATTACTTATGATACTATTAAGACAAGCCGCAGGTGGCGGGGCTCCGATGAGATTTCGGGGGATCGGGTGTAAGGCCGGTTTTGTATCGCTTATACTGGTAACTTGGCCGGGAGGCGACTATGTGCGAGAAGTGCCCGAACCTGCTGAGCTGTAATATGAGGCACTGTGGTTCGTACGCCTTCGGCCGGCTCAGCGTCGCGGACATCTTCCTGGCCCAGGAACGGCGACGACGGGCAAAAGCCATCTGCGAAACCGACGCTTGCCCGGTGCGTGAAGGCCGGGAGAACAAGACCCCTCTCCAGACCAGATAGACCGAATCGATTCGATAGTGCCGTCGCCCTTGAAGAACCACCGCTCCGGTGGTTTTTTGCTGGGCATGGGCCGCGGTGGTCGCCAGAAGACGCAGAGCCTCGGGCGGCGTGTACCGAGGCTCTGAACCCTCAAACCCTTCAAGTGATCGCAAACATCGGAGCCCCGGAGCCGCTCACCGGTCGAGGCCCTTGCGAATCAGCGTCTGCGTCGCAGGCTCATCAGACTTAGACCAAAAAGCGTGACGACCATCGCCTGGGCCACGCCTCCCCCGCACCAGGGGAACAGCGGTGGCGGGGGGGGAGTTTGATCGCCATCTCCGTCGCCGTCACCGCCGTTGGGCGGCGGCGTGGACGTGACGGTCACGATGACAACATCGGATGCGGTGTTCGAGGCGCTGTCGGTGACTGTAAACGTGTAGCTCCGGGTCTGAGTGGGCGTCGCGACCGGATTGGCGATGTTGGCCGCACTCAGGCCGGTCGAGGGCGCCCATTGGAAGAGGTACGGCGGGACGCCGCCTGCAACGACGCCCTGCAGCGTGGTGCTGGCACCCAGGGCGATCGTCACATCCGTACCCGCACTGACGGACAGCGGGGGATTCACCGTCACGACAACGGTGTCGGTCGCGGTCTGCCCCAGGCCATCGGCAACCGTCAGCGTGTAAGTGGTTGTGGTCGTCGGAAACGCCGTCGGCTGGGCGACGTTCGAGGCGCTGAGCCCGGTGGTCGGCGTCCACGAGTAGGTGAGCGGAGCGAGACCGCCGGTGGCCGCCCCCTGGAGCAAGGTGCTGCCTCCGGACACGATGACCTTGTCCGCGCCGGCGTTGGCGGCCAGCACGTCGACGACCGTGACCAGAACGATATCCGTCGCGGTCAGGTCGTTATCGTCGGTGACCGTGAGCGTGTAGGTCGTCGTAACGGTGGGCGAAGCGGTCGGCTGAGCGATGTTTGACGCGCTCAGGCCGGTGGTCGGGGTCCAGGCATAGCTCAGCGAACCTGTTCCGCCGCTGCCCGAGCCCTCCAGGGTAACGCTCTGGCCCTTCACCACCGTCTTGTCCGGTCCGGCGTTGGCGACCAGGGCACCGGCGGCCGGCAGATAGGCGTCCTCGATGTTCGCGAGCGTATCGGTGCCGCCTTCACCATCCTCAGCCGTCCCATGCGGGATGTCGACGTCGACGGTCGCGGAGTTTCCGTCGCGATAGTCGGCGACATCATCATCGGCTCCGCCGTCGAGGTCGTCATCGCCCGCGCGCCCGTTCAAGACGTCGTCGCCGGCGCCGCCAACGAGGACGTTCACGCCCGCATCGCCTTCGAGGATGTCGCCCTCCGGACCGCCGGTGAGGTTCTCGAAGCTCGCCAGCGTATCGGTCCCCTCTCCAAAAGCGCTATCGCTGGTCAGGCTCGCCTCGATCCCGCTGGTGGCGTTCGCGAAGGTCACGGTATCCGTACCCGCGCCGCCGTCGAGCGTATCGTTGCCGCCGAGCCCTTCGATCGTGTCGTTGCCGTCTCCGCCGCTGATGACGTTCGCGCTGCTGTTGCCGGTCAGGGTGTCGTTGTAGTCGGAGCCGGTGAGGTTCTCGACGGTTGCGAGCGTATCCGTACCCGCACCGACCGTGTTCTGGGCGCCGGCATCGCCGAGGTCGACGGTGACGGCCGCCGAGGCGCCGTCGTAGCTGACGGTGTCGGTTCCGGTTCCTCCGGTGATAGCGTCAGTGCCGTCGCCGCCCTCGAGCGTGTCGTTGCCGGCGCCGCCGTCGAGGGTGTCGTCATCCGCCCCGCCGCTGAGGGTATCGTTGCCATCGCTGCCGTTGATCGTGTCGTTCCCCGCGCCGCCGGTCAGGGTATCGTTGCCCCCGCCGCCGTTGAGGGTGTCGTTGCCGGCGCCGCCGTCGATCACATTGCCGGCCGAGCTGCCGGTCAGCGTATCGGCGTTGGCTGAACCGGTCAGGTTTTCGATCGCGTCTTCCAGGGTATCGCTGCCGGCGTTGACCGTGTTCTGGGCGCTGCCCGTCGTGGCCAGGGTGACGGTGACCGCCCCACCCGCCCCACTGTAATCGACGGTGTCGGTCCCCGAACCGCCGGTGAGGCTGTCGTCGCCGGCGCCGCCGGCCAGCGTATCATTGCCGGCCTCGCCGTCGAGGGCATCGTTGTCGGCTCCCCCGTCGAGGGTATCGTTGCCATTTCCGCCGTCGAGGACGTCAGCCCCCGCATCGCCGTCCAACGTGTCGTCCCCCTCGCCGCCATCGATCGTGTCGGCATCCGCTCCGCCGGCGATGGTATCGTCATCGGCGTCACCGTTGATCGTGTCGGCTCCCGCACCGCCGTCGAGGGTATCGTCGCCGGCGCCGCCGTCGATCATGTTGGCACTGCCGTCGCCGGTGAGGGTGTCGTCATACGCCGAGCCGGTCAGGTTCTCAATGGTGGCCAGCGTATCCGTTCCCGCGCCGACCGTGTTCTGGGCCCCGGCGTTGCCGAGGTCGACGGTGACTCCAGCCGTCGCGTCGGAATAAGTAAGGGTATCGGTGCCGGCCGCTCCGGTGATGCTGTCGTCACCTGCGCCACCGTTGAGCGTGTCGTTTCCGGTATTGCCGGTGATCACATCGGCCCCCGCGCCTCCGCTGATCGTATCGCCGTCGGAACCGCCGTCGAGGGTATCCGCGTCCTCCCCGCCGGTGATGGTGTCCGCTCCCGCGCCGCCGGTGATGGTGTCGTCGCCGTTGCTGCCGTCGAGGGTGTCGGCGTCAGGCCCGCCGGTGATGGTGTCATCACCATCGCCGCCATAGACTCTGCAGCGGATGCCGACGGGCAAACCGGAACAGTCGATGGTATCGTTCCCGCCGAGGCCGTAGACCTCGACGACCGTCACGGACGCGACGAGTTGGTAGTCCGCCCAGGTGACGGCGTCAGCGTTGATCGTGATGTCGACGTAGGTCCCGTCGGTCGCCACCGTAACCGCGTCGTTAAGGGCGTCGTTCCCGGTGATGGTGATCGTATTGCCCGCGAAGGTGACCGCCGTCGCCCCCGCCTGGCCCGCGGCCACGAGGACCGCGATCGTCGCAACGGCACCCGCCATCCTGCCAAACCGTCCGCCAGAATTCGTGGTCGTCATCCGACTCCGCATGATGGTAGCTCCTCCCAGACGGCACAGCGGCGTGCGCCGTTAAGTCCATAAGTCCGCGTCGCTTAGTCATCGGCCAACGCGTGCAGGATACGCCAGTTACACGTCGGGCAAAAGCGCGGGAAAACCCGGTCCGCGGACCGCGCCGCCAAAGAATACGCGACAAACGACCGTCCCGACCAGCCGGCCGGGCCAAGAACACACATAAACGATTGTGAATAAATAAGTTGTATCAGCCGCAACGCGCTCGGCTCACTTCGCCCAGGTCATTCGGTCGATGGACCCGACGAGGTATCTGAGCCACTGGGCGGGCGTGATGGGCAACGGCCGCCAGGCTCGTGGGTTGGGGCGGACCTCGGCGGCCAGCTTCCGGGCCTGCTCGCGGGTCAGTTCGCAGGGAAGCGGCGGCAGTCGGCCGTCCATCGGCATCTGGTGCTCCCAGAAGCTGTTGTTTTCGATCCAGTAGAGGACCTTTGCGAGTTTGTCGACGTCCTGAGGTTCAGCCATCAGTCGCGCGAACTCCTGGAGCAGATTGCCCGGGTCGGCGTCGGGGATGTCCAGCAGTCGACCATACGCGTAGGTGTTGCCGAGCTGGAGAGTGGGCAGATACAGGTTGCACATCACCTCCTGAACATCGAGCCGGCGCAACCGGAGGAGGAGATCCTGAATGTAGCGGACCTCGCTGTGCACCAGGCCCCAGGACTCGGGGCGCGACGGGTCGTCGTCCATGAGGAAGTGCGTCCAGGCCATCAGATGCTGGCCGTAACGGCGCACCGCATGCACGTCACCCGCCGTCGGAAACTCCGGCGTATACGTTTTCCCTCCATAGCTTAAGAAGGTCAGGGGTCGGTAGAGGTGATGGCACGGCAGGGCCACGCCGACATTACGCGGCAGCGCGGGCAACGCGGCGATCACCTGCCGCGAGCCGACGATCTCCTGGTCGAAAACGGCCCGCCAGCCGGCGGGCTGGAGATCGGGCCCCCAGCTCGATATGCACCACGTATTGGCGTACACCGGTTTTTCGGGTCCCAGGTTGGCGGCTTCCTCGGCCAGAAGCCGGACGTAACGGAGGTAGTCGACGGGCCGGCATCGGCCGCAGGAACAGCCGCCCCAGTCGCCCGCGAACTCCTCGAAAAAATCCATGCCCTTGTACGTATTCAGAAACCACTTCTGGATCGCAACCGTCTTCTCGAGGTTGCCGTGAACGCGCGGGCACAGGTTCGTCGAGCAATCGAGGCTTTGCACGCCGGGCTCGCCGCCGTCGGGCACCGTGCTGACGGCTGTGTTCGAGAGGAGGTAACCTCCCTTCATGCCGAGCGAGTGCATGTAGTCGAGCAACTTGAGCCGGTCGGCAATCCGCTGCTTCTCGGCGTCCGTCGTCGGAATGCGCGAAGCGGACGCCATCGTCGCGAACTCGACGGTCTCGATTCGACACGAGTGCAGCCAATCGATCAGCCGACGCCATCGATCGTAATCCCAGTGAAGCGGCGCGAGCATGGGCGGATCAGCCTCGAAACCATCGTGGATGTAGACCCCGCGCACCTCGAACAGGAACTCGGACGCCGGGCGGGTCATGGGGGGAAGGATCGGCGGGCGCTGAATAATGACTCTGCGGAGAGCAGCCATCAGCCGCTCGGTGAATACTTCCTTGACGTAGAAGCGTTCCTTGACCTGACCAAAGGGCGTCCGGGCCAACGGTCGAGGATCAAGGACCTCGTCGATCGCAGGCGACCTGAGCTGCTTGAAGAGGTCCTCCGAGCCGTACCAGAAGTTCTGGTATCCGTGCTGCGCGTACCACGCCTCCAGGGCCGTGAGATAGTTCGCCAAGGTGAAGGAGGTGCGCCGGCGGCTCCCTTCAGCCACGGCACTCGCCAGGTCGAGGTAAGCTGCCTGGTAACGCAGTTGCAGCACGAGGTCATGCACGAAACGCCGCGGATCACCGAACAACAAGCCCGAAAGCGACCCCGCGACGAGGGGCTGCGATTCCATCGCCTCCATCTTGTCCGCGACCGCCCACATGGCAGCCGGATCGGAATCGTTCAGCGTCTTCCAGGCCCCGACGATGTCCACGCCCCTGCCGACGATCAGATCGTCGGCGAACTCAACGTAGTCGGCGTCGGTGACGGGCCTGCCCTGCGCCCCGCGGACAAAGGCGAACGTGTTGGGAAGCTGCACACAGTGGGTCTGGGCGTTGCCAACGACGCCCCGCGGCCCGCCGTCTTGCCCGGCCTTCCAGGCCCGATCGTCGCCGAACCGCGTCAAAGGCCACGACGGCTCGGGCTCGATCGCGCCGTAGGGCATGTTCCACGCGCGATCGAGCAGGCCGGCCTTCTTCGCCCATTCCATGCCGCACGCGAGCCCCCACGGCTCGAGCTTCAGCCTCACCAGCCGATCGAGAATGTCCGCATACTCCTCCGGCTTGCCCCACTGAAACTGGCCGGTGGCGTAATAGCGCGCGTAGGCCTCCCAGCCCGCCCATACCCAGTAGTCCAACTGGACGCCCGGCCGGATGCG